>JANOGZ010000541.1:0-2706 GCA_031406255.1 Pyrinomonadaceae bacterium
CCAAACTGAATATCTCCCGGCAACCGTCCGCGATGCACCCAGCGCTCAGTGCGTGTTCCATCCGGCGCGATGGTCCCTGGTCTATCGCTCGTCGCGTATTGCCAGCGTACTTCGTCGCTGACTGCCCCGCTCGCGCTCACCCACCGCTCTACCACACCTCGATTAGCTTGTGTATAGGGATAACTGGTGGGAGCCAGTTGAGGAACCTCCTCGTAGTGGTAGCGCTCGTACCCGCCGGTCGGGAAAACGACCTTGTCAATCTCGCCGTAGACGTTATAGGTGAATTTATAGATGCTGCCGTTAGGTAGCTCTATCTCATGCAGCACAACCGGATTGAAGATCCCTGAAGTAACCACGCGGTCCGGGTCAGGAGAAATGAAAAGGGACGGACTGAAAGCGTGATTCCCGTATTTATCCCTGTCGCCCGTATAATGCAGGAGCGGCACTTGTCCTGTAGTCGGGTCTGGCGTTAACACCTGTTCAAGTTTCCGCCAGCGGAGGGTATAGGTCATCTGCGTGCCGTTAATTCCAGGGAACGTGAAGGCTCTGTTTTCAGCCTCAGAGGGTACCGACAGCGAAGGTCCGGCAATCACGCGCCCGAGCGTGTCTGTCTGTGTCGTCGGGTTTGTGAGGGAGTTGCCGGTGTCACTTGAAATAATGGTGTTGCCGTTACGATCAATGTATTTGTAGGTAGGCTGCCCGGCGGCGTCGCGTATCCCCAGGAGATAACGCGAGCCGTCCGGCAAGCACAGTGTTCCCGCGGAGATCGTATTTGCGGGCACGGCGACCGCTTCATACCTGAGTCGAGAACCATCCACCGCATAATAAACGCCTGGACTTTGGGGATCTATTCTACTTGCTGGCACGTCGCTGATGCGCAGTTCGTGGGATGAGCCATCGGGCATACGCACATGCAATCGCTTAACGTGCATTCCTGTGTCATACCGACTGAGGCAACTGGAACATGGACGCCCATTAATATCATACCTTTCGTCATTCCACTCGATAACAGGAAAGCTGACGCTGGAAGTCCAGCCCGAAGCGGAGTTCTCTGCATATCTGGGATTAGTCGCCGTGTAGTTAGCGATGCCAGTTTCAATTCTGGGGTCGCCGTCGACGATATACTCGTCGTAGTCGATGCGCCACACCTTCGATGAATAAAAAAGCGTCACCGGTATACTCGTGTTGCCTCGCCCCACGTAGACACGGAGCGGAATCTGGACACTCATGCCAAGGGTTGATGGGTCAATCCGCAAATCGCTCTTGAGCGCGAGGTCAGGTTTGTTCTGGGTGTACTGCAGGTTTTGCGCAAGAGAATCAGCGGGGCAGAAGAGTATGACGTACCAGACGAAGGCCGGCAGCAGTAGGGGCACTCTCCGCTGCCACAGACATGATTGGTGGCAGCGATGTGAGGACAAAACTCTTCCGAAGATGAGGATCGAGGTGGAACGGATAAGGTGCGTCATGATCAACAGTTCCTCGATAGTTAAATGACTATCCAAAATGTTTGTTGCGGGTACGTGTTCGTGTTCATCTGACCAGCTGCGCGATGGTGATGATCTGGCTATAAAGCCATAGTTTCAGGTGATCACCTGTCGTCATCTCCCGCTGTGTGGTAGAACCAGGTGAAGATGGCGCCGCCGCGACAGTTGTGTGACGTGGCGTTGCAGTCATAGAATTGCTCGCCGAGCCACCACCGGCAGATTCTTCGATAGCCACCAGCTTGCCACCCACATACATATATTCCTTTGTTGTAGTCGGGGAGATGAGGGTGATGCTTATTGCTGCACTCGTTGTTGAAGCGCCACTATTGTCTGTCGCTTTGGCTGTCAGGCTGTAGCTGCCAACGCCGACACTGCCCCAGGTGAGGCTGTAAGGTGCCGTCGTGTCTTCACCGAGTAAGGTTGGGCCGTGGAAGAATTCCACCTTGCTCACACTGCCGTCGCTGTCTGCTGCATTGGCATTGATTGTCACAGTGGCCGGGGCGGTGAAGGTAGCACCGCTGGTTGGACTTGTAACACTGGCGGACGGCGGCGCGTTTACCGTGACATTAATGGCGCTTGAAGTAGTTAACGCTCCTCTGTTGTCCGTGGCGCGCGCTGTTAGGGAATAACTGCCCGCCCCTACGTTGCTCCAAACGAAGCTATATGGCGCAGTCGTGTCCTCACCTAATTTAGCACTCCCGTGGAAGAACTCGACTCTGCTGATGGCGCCGTCGCTATCAGAGGCCGTGGCGTTGATCGCGATATTCGCCGGAACCGAAAACATCGCCCCATGAGCAGGGCTCGTGATGCTGACGGACGGCGGGGCATTAACTGTAATGCTGATGGGGCTGGAATCAGTAAGCGCATTCCGATTGTCTCGGGCTCGTGCTTTTAAGGAGTAACTGCCCGCCCCCGCATTACTCCAGACAAAGCTATAGGGCGCAGTTGTATCCTCCCCTAGCCTGGTGACTCCTTGATAGAACTCGACTTTGCTGATTGTCCCGTCGCTATCAGAGGCCGTGGCGTCGATCGTGATATTCGCTGGGGACGTAAATCCAGCTCCATGAGGAGGGCTCGTGATGCTGACGGACGGCGGCGCATTAACTGTAATGCTGATGGGGCTGGAATCAGTAAGCGCATTCCGATTGTCTCGGGCTCGTGCTTTTAAGGAGTAACAGCCCGCCCCCACATTACTCCAGACAAAGCTATATGGCGCAGTCGT
>JANOGZ010000542.1:0-1031 GCA_031406255.1 Pyrinomonadaceae bacterium
CGCCGCCGCCAGTCTGAACGTTTTTAACCTTATCGAAGAAGCTGATGTCGCCGCGCTCGCAGAGCACGACCTGCCCGCCCCAGGCGCCGGCCGCCGCGCACCGGCCGCCGTTAACGAGGGCGCCGCTCACGCCGGTACTGCGCATGGCATTGGTGACATAATTGCCCTTGTACTCGACGCCATTAACGGTCAGCGTATTGGTCTCTTTGTAGGGTACGGTCGAGAGTACGGCGACGCCGGGAGCCGCCAGGTCAACCGCATCGTTCTTCTGTGAGAAGTCGGCGACGACCTTATTGCTGTCAACTGCTGCAACTGAGATCACGGAGCTATAGGATGCGGGGTAGGATTTTGCGGTCGTGCCGTCGTTGCCCGCCGCAGCGATGGAGAGCACGCCCGCGTTGAAGGCATTATCAAAGGCCGCCTGCTCGGTGGCGCTCGATGTACTTCCGCCGAGGCTCATACTGATAATATTAGCGCCCGCGTCGCGGCATTTGCCGACCGCCGCCGCTAGATCGGACGAGTAGGCATAATTCCCATTGTCGCCGAAAACTTTAACGATATGCAGTTGGATCCGGCTGTTGGACAGTACGCCGATGACGCCCGTCGAATTGCCGCCCATCGCCGCGATCGTGCCCGCGACGTGTGTGCCATGCCCGCTGCCATCCGTGAAGGGATCGCCGGTTCCGGAATCGGGCGAGGCGGTCACGCCGCTATCCTGCAGGTCTTCATGAGCTTTGTAATATCCAGAGTCAATAATGCAAATTTTACGCAGCGAAGCATTGGCGTCCGTTAATTGATCCGCCTGCACCATCGAAATGCCATACGGCTTGGTTTCGCTGAACGGAACGACAGTGTCGTTGAGAGCCAGCGGATAGCGTGGCGGGTCAACCACGACCGAGATTACATTCGGATCATTCCGCAGACCCTGAAGCGCACTGTCCGAGAGGCGGGCGGCCACCACCCCCTGCTCCGCAAGGTCATGGACGACCTCGACACCCGATGTCCTCATCGCAGCGGCGCGCAACCCTGAT
>JANOGZ010001055.1:0-9044 GCA_031406255.1 Pyrinomonadaceae bacterium
CGGGGTGCTGGTTTTCTCAGGGCGGCGATCGGGGTTCGGACATCTGCCGGGTGACATCAGATACGAGAGGAAAAGCCTGCGAGTATTCGTTCCGCTCACCTCCATGCTGCTTCTATCTCTGGTGCTGAGCCTGCTTCTGTATTTATTCGGACGTTTCTTCTAATCGGGGTCAGGCTGTCGCCCGCAAGCGACGGGTGGATAACGCTGTGACTTTGAGCCGAAGAGTTCCCTCGTGTAGCATGAGACGACCGCGCCGGTCGCAGCACATGCCACCCTTCTTTTCTCCTCACAGATTCCCACATTAACGTCGAAGCTCTGGTGTGAGTATTATCCGCGCCCTCTTCGTCTGAAAAACAGGAGCACGAGGACTATCATCACCACAAGCCCCAACCCGCCGGGCCAGAAGAACCAACCCCCTCTGCTGCTGTAGCCGGCGACCACGCACGCGGGCTGTGACACCAAAACCGGGAACGTAAGAAAGAAGATTCGCTTCATAGAGAACACCCTTCGAGAGGACACACTTTCATTCACAACGCCTGCCAACGATACTATCACCCCGCTCGGACACGATCACGAGACGCAGGCATTGCAACTCTGGATACGCGCCCGCGCGTACACGTTACCGAGGTCTTCATAGTCGATTTCCCATTCTTACGGGAGACGTTCGGCCGTCCGCAGCGTCAGCGACTTAGAATCGACGCCCGGGCAGTTACACTGCCGCCGATCAGACCCAGGAATGATCAGCACGCGAAAGAGGCGTTCGGAGGTCGGCCGTCGGTCGTTCTCGTGGTTCGGTTTCAATCGGTCTTTCTCCTCGCTGGCTAAAAGAGTTGGCCGCGCATTATATGGTAAATTAGCGGCGGCGTTTTGTGGGATGATAGCCGCCAGACAAACACTTTTCTCTCACGAACGCTTGTCATGAATTTTGTATTACAGGAATTATGTCGTGAAAATCCGAAAAATTCCGGCGTGGTTGAGCGGGCCGCTCGTGGCGGGCGCTTTTGGTGTGTTGCTGTGGCTGGAACATCGTCGCCCGTTGCGGCGCTCAATGGAGCAGAAGCTGACGCGCAACGCGCGCAACCTCGCGGTAGCGGGTCTGGCCGCCGCAACGCTTCAGATCG
Organism: Pyrinomonadaceae bacterium; assembly: GCA_031406255.1. GTDB lineage: Bacteria > Acidobacteriota > Blastocatellia > Pyrinomonadales > Pyrinomonadaceae > JANOGZ01. The sequence goes on from JANOGZ010001055.1 coordinate 1,122, forward strand.
CGGAACGCCCCGTCATCGAGCCGCTCGCGATGTTAGTCGAAAGGCGCGGGTGGGGCCTGCTCAAGCGCGTGCGCTTTCTGCCCGCCTGGGCGGAAGCGTTGCTGGCCATTATCCTGATGGATTACACGCTGTACGTGTGGCATGTGCTGACCCACCGGGTTCCTTTTCTATGGCGCTTCCACGTCGTTCATCACATTGATCTGGATCTCGACGCATCGACCGCGTTGCGGTTTCATTTCGCCGAGCTGGCCATCTCGGTCGCGTGGCGCGCCGGACAGGTCGCGCTCATCGGCGTTTCTCCGCTGGCCTTTTCGTTATGGCAGACGGCATTATTTATCTCGGTGCTGTTTCATCACTCAAATGTGCGCCTGGCCGTTGATGTCGAGCGGCAGTTGAACCGCATCATCGTCACGCCGCGCATGCACGGGATCCATCATTCGACCGTGCGTGAGGAAAGAGATTCAAATTGGTCAAGCGGATTGACAATCTGGGACCGGCTGCACGGAACGCTCAAGCTCGACGTTCCGCAGGATGAGATCACAATCGGCGTGCCCGCCTACCGCGCCGCGGAGGAGGTGACACTGCGGAAGATTCTCAAGCTGCCGTTCGTCGAAGAAGCCGCTCGCCGGGAATTTTCCGACGGCGAAGAACTTTCTCCTTCGCGCCTCCTGCGGCCCACTACAGCGCCCGGTTACATGTTGAGTTGAGCAACGGGCCCGGTCGAAATTATTTTTGATCTGCTGTCATCATATATGAGATCGAACGAGGAAACGACGCCCGCCCCGGCGCTTTCTATCATCATCCCGACGCTCGATGAGGAACGTTCGATCAGCGCCATGCTTGACGCTGTGGCACGTCTGCGCGGCCCCATCGAGGTGATCATCGCGGATGGCGGAAGCCGTGATCGGACGGCGGAGATCGCGCGCGCGCGCGGCGTCCGCGTGCTGACCGCAGAGCGGGGGCGCGGCGCGCAGTTGCACGCCGGCGCGTGCGCGGCGCGGGGCACGGCGCTATGGTTTCTCCATGCCGATACGTTTCCTCCGACAGACGCGCCCCGCTGGATCCATGAAGCATTAAGTGATCACCGGGTAGTCGCCGGCAACTTTCATCTTCGCTTTGATGGCGCGCGGCGCGCCGCGCGCTTTCTCACCGGGCTTTATCCACAATTGCGCAAGCTTGGTCTCTGCTATGGTGATTCGGGCATTTTCGTGCGGCGCGCCGCGTATATAAAGATCGGCGGGTTCAAACCGTTTCCTGTTTTTGAAGATCTGGATTTGATTCGCCGGCTGCGGCGGCTTGGCCGCATCGTTCATTCGCCGCTCACCGTCGTGACGTCCTCCCGTCGCTTTGAAGGACGCAGCTTCGCTCTCACCTTCGCGCGCTGGGCGACGCTCCAGGGGCTCTACTGGCTCGGCGTTCACCCGTGCACGCTCGGTCGCCTGTACGCGCCGATCCGGAGCGGGCGCCTCGACGCGCGCGAGACCGAGGTGGCGCAGGAGGGCAGGATACGCGGGGCGAAAGCCACGCGACCTCTTTGAATAGCGCCGGTTCAGGCTGACGGCAGCGCTCGCGGATCGTGCGTGAGCAGCCAGCGATGGGTGGCCGGGGCGCGCCTTTGCGCTTTTTTGTCGGTGAGGATCTCATGACGGAGGCGCGCGAGATCGGCCGGGGTATCCACATCGTACCAGGGCGGGAGCGGTAGGAGCCGCAGGCCGAGACGCGCGGCGCTGGCGGCGGTCTGTTGATAGACGAGCGGCGTGCCCCAGGAAATGCCCCGCAATAGTTCGTGAGGGGCTTCTGTGCGAAGCCCGAGAAGGTAATAGCCTCCATCTTCGGTCGGGCCCAGAGTGATATCTGCTGGCCCCCGCGTGAGTGCGCGGATCGCCATCTCGATAAACGCCGGCGGGAGGGTCGGGCTATCTGTGCCGATGATGATCAGCGGGCTGAAATTTTGCGCGGCGGCGTGCGCGGCGGAGGACTCCAGACGCGCGCCGAAGTCTGCTCCCAGCTGCTCTATCCAGATCAGCCGCGGCGCGTCGAGAAGCGGCGACAGAATCCTTCGTCCATCCGCGGGAGTATAGGCGACGATGACGCGGCGCGCCTGCGCGCGCGCTTTGCCCAACGCATCCTGCGCAAAGCACGCGGCGAGCGAAGCCGCCTCCGCTTCGGATAAATGCGGCACCAGACGCGTCTTCGCCTGGCCTGCGCGGGGGGCTTTTACCATAATAATGACAGCCGGCCGACAAATCATTATGTTTTATGTCGCTTCACTGTAGGCGTCTTTCCACTGCATTTCACGCTGTCGCGGCGACGACGATCACCGCCGCTCGCGCTGGTCTGGAGCAAACCCATCATGTCGTATTACGAAGAAGATGATCTCAACCGTTTCGCGGAGATGGGCAAACATCGTCCTGATCTGTTCGAAAAGTTTATGGCGTGGTATGTGGCATGCCAGGAAGACGGGGCGCTCTCGCGACGCGAGAAGGCGCTGATCGGTCTCGCCGTCGCCCATGCTTTGCAGTGTCCTTACTGCATAGACGCTTATTCGCAAGCCTGTCTCGAAGCCGGATCGAACATGGAGCAGATGACCGAAGCAATTCACATGGCATCGGCGCTGCGCGGGGGGGCGGCGCTCATCCACGGCCTTCAGGCGCATAATTCGGTCGGCAAGGTATCAATGTAATGACCAAGGCTTTACCCGTAATCGATAACACCCCGCCGCAACGTGCGCCTCACGCTTTCGATGAAAAGCTCGCGACGCACGGAATAGTGTTGCGCGCTGCCGCGGCGGTCAGAACGCTCCAGGTAAATGTCGGCAAGCTGTGCAATCAAGCGTGCAAGCACTGCCATGTCGACGCCGCGCCTAACCGGACAGAGATCATGACACGCGAAACGGCCCGCGAGGTCATCGCGGCGGTGCGCAAATGTCGCTTCCCCGTCGTCGATATTACGGGCGGCGCGCCCGAACTCAATCCCTCGTTCAGGTATCTGGTGACCGAAGCGCGCGCAGCGGGCGCGAACGTCCTTGTGCGCCATAACCTGACCGTCATGTTTGAGCCGGGCCAGGAAGACTTGCCACGGTTTTTCCGTGATCACGCGGTCGAGGTAATCTCATCGCTGCCTTACTTTCTCGAACAGCAGACGGATGCGCAGCGCGGCCCCGGCGTCTTTGAAAAGTCGGTCGCCGCGCTCGGCCGCTTGAACGCCCTCGGGTACGGCATCGAGGGCAGCGGCCTTATCCTGAGCCTTGTCTATAATCCCGTCGGAGCATTTCTGCCGCCATCGCAGACTTCGATCGAAGCGGACTTCAAGCGCGAATTGATGGCGCGGCACGGCGTCGCGTTCAATCATCTCTACACGATCACGAACATGCCGATCAAGCGGTTTCTGGATTATCTGCGGCGGACGGGTAACGAGGAGCGCTACATGCGCAAACTGAGCGAAGCGTTTAATCCACAGGCGGTTGAAGGTTTGATGTGCCGGGACCTGATCAGCGTCGACTGGCAGGGACGCCTCTACGACTGTGATTTCAACCAGATGCTCGAACTCGGCGTCGGCGGCGAGTTACCGCAGACGATTTCCGAGCTTGACCCGACGAGGTTCACCGGACGACGCATCAGCACGGGCCCTCACTGTTTCGGCTGCACGGCGGGCGCGGGCTCGAGCTGCGGCGGCGCGGTCGTCAACGCCTAGCAGTCGTTTCCAGATGCGGATACATATGCGGGCGGAAGTTTACTGAACCACCACCCGGCAATTCATTGAGAGAATACGGTCGAAGAAATAATTCCTAGTGTTTATGGTGATCGTGAGCAGGCTCCCGTAATTTATCATCACCGGGGATGTGATTTTGTTTCAGTTTATTCGGTCCCTCCATCCAGAGGACAGCTTTAGCGATCTGCTTAGGGCTGGCTATTGCAGGAGACGCTGCCCATCTATCCAGCGACTCATTGCCGAACCGGACAAGACCAATGTGCTGCTTCTTATCTGCGTCAAAGACCGGGTCCGGATCAACAAAGCCGAGCTTGCGGCGAAGCTTCTGGATGTCATCGCGTTTACCTGTCAGGAATGTCCAACCCGAACCCGGTTTCACTCCATGAGCTTCGGCATATTGCTTGAGCACCGCGGGCGTATCCTGCTCCGGTTCCAAGGTGATCGAATACATAAAGATGTCACGGCCAACGCGGTCCCCCAGGATGTTCCGCACCTTTACCAGATTCATGGTCACGGGCATGCAAATACCTTCGCACTTCGCGTACATGAAGTTAAACATCACGATCTTATCGCCCCGCACGAGATCGTCATAGAACCTGACCGTTTTATTCTCGTGAGTAAGTAGCTCGACGTTAGGGAAGTAGTTGGCCCTTGGCCCAGCGGCGGACGTGGTTTTGCCTTTGCCGTTTCCCTCTTGCAAACGTAGGGAAGCGAGCGGGTCGAAGTTATAACTTGTAAATAAACTTCTTCTATTCATGACTTCAGCAACTCCTCATTTTATGGCACAGCCCGCGGCGCGGGATTCGAGAATAGCGTTGACATCGTGCTGAGAATGAATCTCATGGCACGATGTCCCGCTGATCATCATGGCCTGTCCTCAGCCTACCCGGAGAACTACCATTTTACGTCGTCCAGTTTTCGCGGCGCAGGTCATAGCTTCTTGTCGCAGCTACCGCTGGAACTGGTCCAGACTCAGAAAGGCCTTAAGGGCCTCGGTCGCCCCGCCGGCGCCCACGGCAGGCAGGCACCGCAGGCTGTCCTTGGCGGCCCCGGTTCGCCAATCCCTCTCGACGCGGGTAGAGTCTCCCGGATGTCCGTTAGGGATGCATATCGCCGGATGGTCAAACGGCGCCTTCTGCCAGCGGACTCGCGCATCGGTGAGAGCGAGCAGGAAGGCGACGAGGTCTTCTTTCTGCGCCTGCGTCAAGCCAAGCGGCGCGATGTCCGCGTCCAGGTTTGCCCTGTTCTCATTACTAAAGTCCCCGCCCCGGTTGTAAAAGTCCACAACCTGCATCAAGGTCAGCTTGCCGCCGTTGTGGAAGAACGGGCCGGTCAGCTCCACATTGCGAAGGCCGGGTGTCTTGAAGGCGCCATCTACGGCCACCCGCTGGCCGACGCCGACTGCCGGCTCCTTGTTGGGATCAAACTCGTTCCCCAACAGCCGCGTCTTCCCGATCTGCGCCATCCGCGTTTCAGATAGCGGGTTGCCGAAGGCATCTAAACCACCGACACCAAGGTCATCCGTTGTCGGCCTGACGCCGATGTTGTAGAAGCCGTTGTCGTAGATAGCCTCGCCGCCGTCGCCCATGGTCATCCGTTCAAGCCGTTGGTTCAGCACATTCCTGACCGAGGCGTTGGTAAGCTCGGCGCCGGCGTGGCAGTTGATACACCTGCCCTGCCCCTCGAAAACACTCATCCCTCTTTGCTGCTGGGCGGTCAGCGCAAGCGTGTCACCCTCAAGAAATCGGTCGAGCTGAGTATCGTCGGAAACCAGTGTGGACTCGTAAAGCTGCACCGCCAGGCTGAAGAAGAGCGCGAAATTGGCTTCCATCTGGGTGAACTCGTCGCTCCCCTGACCGTAACTGCTTCGGTACCGATACCATTGCTTGTCCATCGATCCGGCCTGGGCGCCCGCGTTCGTCAGGGTGATCGGCGTCGAGGAGTTCCAGTACTCGGAGCGGAAGGCTTTCGCGATCAGGTCTTTGTAAGACATCCGGAGGCCGTTGGAATACTGACTGGCGATGGAGCCGAGTACGCTGTCGTTGGCGTGCACCTTCTGTTTTGCGAGCGGCTTGAGGTTGAGCATCTTCTTGCCGAGCTTCGCGAACGGTCGGTTCGCGCAGCTCATCTCGAATGCGCTCAGGGGCGGACCCGACGCCTGAGATGCCAAACTCGAAATATTAATTGCGATAGGGACCTGCGCCAGCACCCCGTTCACCAACTTCCAGACGAGGGCGTTGGCATTCCTCTGTCCGAACGGGTCTATCCCGTTGAAGTCATTGACGGCCCGTCCGTCCCAGAAGTTGCGGAAGTTGAAGACGGCGTTGATCACGGTCGGCGTGTTGCGCGGCTCCACCCGCCGCACATTGACACCCGCAACGTTAAATCCGTCACCCCCATCAGCGACCGCATCGGATACCTGCTCACACTTGTCCGTCGCGCTATAACTGTCGATGTCTACGAAGTTCGCTCTGGAGACGCCCTGGGACGACGTGACGTCATTGCTGTCGGAGGTGCGCGAAGCAAGGTCATCCAGGTTCGCGTGCCTGGTGAAGGGGAAATCGTTTCTCGTCAGCGTGTAGTTCGGGCCGCCGACCTGGAAGGTTCTGTCGTCTGCCAGCAATCCCGGGCTTAACTGATTCTTACTTCGGTTGTCCGCGCCGGCGTTGAAATGGCAGCTCGCGCAGGATTGGATGCCGTCACTGCCCACCTGCATGTCCCAGAAGAGCGCCTTGCCGAGCTGGATGGCGGCGTTCTTATCCTGCACGAATTCTGCCAGAACCTCTGGCGCGGGCCCCGGAACAGGCACCGTCTTCAGCGAGGCCAGGGGTGCGGGCGGATCCACCACCTGCGCCAGCTGGGGGCTGACCTTGAGCAGAAGCCCGCCCCCTAGCATGACGACCGCAGCACAAGCCTTAAGCAGGGTCATTCTATTCATGAATCATCTCCTTGTTTCTATCGCTCGGTCTGCCGCACGCGAACTCGAGACCTGCGCCGATACTGCGTCGAGTCTCGCCCGTTATGGCACGATGTCCCACCGGATCATCATGGCATGGTCTTCATGGATGGTGTTGTGGCAGTGCATGACGTACCGCCCCATAAAATCTCTAAAGCGCATGAAGATCACTATTTCTTCGTCTGGCTTCAGCTCCATCACGTCCTTTCTGGACTTCTCCTGCGCCGGAGGCGCCTGGCCGTTGCGCGAGAGGATCTGGAACTCCTCAAAGTGAATGTGGATCGGATGGTGCCAGCGACGGCTGCCGTTCCTGATAATCCACTTCTCGGCCGTCCCCTTCTTCACCGCCGCGTCAACCCGGTTGAAGTCAAAGACCCTGTTGTTGACGACCCACATGCCGTTCTGCTGATCGAACACCCATGTTCTTGTTCGCACCACTTCGCTGAGATTGACCGGCGGAAGAGTACGCAGCGTGGCGGGGACCCGGCTGGGGTCAGGCGCATCACGATCCACCTCAAAGCGCAGGATCGGCGTGGCTTCACTTTGCGACAGAAGACCTGACTCGGGACCCAGCCCGTTTGTTTGCTCCAGGCGGTTCTCGAGGAAAATCCGGTCGCCGATCTGCGCATTGGAGAAATCAATGATGACGTCCTTGCGCTCTGCCACAGACAGCCGGATGCTTTTGACGGTAAGCGGCGCGGGCAGGAGGTTGCCATCATTCGAGATTTGAATGAAATTCTGGCCGTTGCTCAGGAAGAACTCGTAGAAGCGCGAAGGCCCACCATCGAGTAAGCGGAAGCGGTATTTGCGACGAGCGACCTTGAAGAACGGCTGAATCTTGCCGTTCACCATAAATTTGTCGCCCAGGATGCCGTCCATGTTGAATTGATCGAAGAACAACTGCCCCGTCGAATCGAAGACCTTATCGGTAAACATCAAGGGAACATCATACTGGCCGCTCGGCAGTCGAAAGGCTTGTGGGTTAGTGTCGTTCTCGTTGCCCGAATCTTTGTCATCGAAGAGAAAGTAGAAGCCGGCCAGCCCTTTGTAAACATTAGGCGCGGTGAAATCAACGCGGTGGTCGTGGTACCACAGTGTACCCAACGCCTCTCGCGGATCACCCTTGGTGGCCGGAAACCCGCGCCGGCCGGCGACGCCGACCTGCTCACCGCGCGCCTGTTGGGAGAGGAACCCTCCGACGCCGCCGCAGTGGAAAGCGCCGATCGGCTGATCGCCGAGCGCCCCGAAATCCGCGC
>JANOGZ010000587.1:0-2250 GCA_031406255.1 Pyrinomonadaceae bacterium
CTCCAAATTGCGCGCGGCCAATTCTGCGAAAGAGGAGCATCCCAGCATGCGAACCAGCGTCGGGTTCGCCATCAGGATGTGGCCGCACGGTGTGGCTCGGTAAATGCCGATCGGAGCGTTTTCAAATAGTTTTCTGTACCACTCTGCACTCTCACGAAGCGATGCCCACTTGTCTTCGTCCGTCGCCCCCTCCCCTCCCACATCTTGCGCCGGCGTCGAACTGCGGCGCCGCAGCTCAAGCTGCGAGATCACCTGTCGAGCCAAAATACGCAGCGTCTCGGCCCCCTCTGCGCTCAGCTGACGTGGCACCTGATCAATGACGCACAGCGTCCCGAGCGCATGTCCCGCGGCGGTAAAAAGAGGCGCGCCGGCATAGAAACGAATAGATGGAGCGGATGTGACAAGCGGGTTCGTCGCAAAACGCTCATCTTCGAGCGCGTTGGGGACGATAAAAACATCGGATTGCAATATGGCGTGGGCGCAGAAAGATACATCTCGGGAGGTTTCCACCAGCGTCGAACCGACCTTCGACTTGAACCACTGGCGGTCCGCATCAATGAACGACACGAACGCGAGTGGAGTGCCGCAGACCTGCGCGGCCAGGCGCGTCAGGTCATCGAACGCCTGTTCAGGAGGAGTGTCGAGGATCTGATACTGGTGAAGCGCTTCGAGTCGTGCCGCTTCGTCGCCGGGCAGTAATGCTTCCATCTATTTGATATCCTTACAAACCGCACATAACATCCGCGCGAACCCTTGTCGTGGAGAGGCTGTCAAACAAATCCCTCGGAAGCGCAGCGCGCACCGCGCGTCTCGGTTGGCGACTCTGAACCCTTGAAAAGAAGCGGCCCTGCCGACCTTCTCAAAACAACCTGCTGTAAATTAAGGCGCGCACTGCGAGCGTCTTCCGTGAGCGCTCTCACGGTGCTGCCCTGAGAAGCGCGCACCGTCCCGGCTCGCCATCACCATTCGGGCGGCGCCTTAATCGAGGGTGGCCAGTTCCTGTATCTCGCGCAGACGCGCGATCAGACGCCGGTTGGCCAGTTCGTACTCGTGCCGCGCCCGGTTGGTTTCGTAATGCTCCAGCGCGCGATTAACCGTCGTCCGCAGATCATCGTTATTCCAGGGCTTTGTCACGTACTTGTAAACCTGACCGCAATTGATCGCCTCGACCAGCGCGTCAACGTCCGTATAGCCGGTCAGGATGATGCGAACCATGTGCGGTCGAAGCCCGGCGGTGTGCTTCAGCAATTCGATGCCGGTCATGTTCGGCATGCGCTGATCCGTAATGAGGAGAGCGACATCATGTTGTTCGAGCAGGCTGAGCGCCTCCGCGCCCGAAGCGGCCTTGACGACCTGATAATCGCGGCGGAAGAGTTTTTCGAGCAGGCGCAGGTTGGCCGGCTCATCGTCAACGATCATGATTTTGTGAGACATAGCGTGGGAAAACTCCTTGTGTCGGTTGGGTTGAAATGCCCGATGCGCGCGCTGGTAAAAGAATTTCAAGCGGCACACGCGTCTAATTGAGTGGCGCTGGATTGCCGGTGGCGTTATTGTTGGGTTTCGCGTTGATCGGGAGAGTTACCGTAAACGTCGTACCCTGATCGGGCTGGCTTTCGACGCTGATGTTGCCGCCGTGGCGCTCGATGATTCCATAGGTAATGGATAGCCCGAGTCCCGTGCCCTCACCGACAGGCTTGGTGGTAAAGAATGGATCGAATATCTTCTTCAAATGTTCCGAAGCGATTCCGCAACCCGTATCGCTAATGGCGATAATCACTTCCTGATCTTTCAGCCGCGTCCTGATACGCACCTCGCCGCGCTGGCCTTTCGCCACCGCCTGCGCCGCATTGACGAGCAGGTTCATCCAGACCTGATTGAGCTGTCCCGCGTAACAGTCAACCGGCGGCAGTTCGGCATAGTCGCGGCGGAGCGTGATAGTGTCTGAAGTGTAGTAGCGTGAAAGCAGCCGCAGCGTCGATTCGATGCCCTCGTGAATGTCTATCTTTTTGAATTCGGCCTCGTCCAGGCGGGAGAAGGTGCGCAGGTTCTGCACGACGTCGCGGATGCGTTCCGAGCCGTTTCGGCAATCCGTAATGATCGTGCGCAGGTCTTCAAGCGCATTCTCATAATCGATCTCTTCTTTGATGGCCTGGACCTGCGTGGCGATGATTTCGGTGGAAAGAAGGCTGGTAAAGTTTTTGGTCAGCTCAAGAGGCTCGACAATGTCAACGGTGCCGTTGGTGCAGTCGC
>JANOGZ010000604.1:0-8319 GCA_031406255.1 Pyrinomonadaceae bacterium
GTCGTGCTCTCGCCGGACGCGAGAGCGCAATTAGATGAGATCGCGACGAAGGCACTTTCGGCGAAAGGCTACGTGATTGAAGTGAGCGGCTTCGCTGATACGAGCGGCAGCGTCGAAGTGAATCGCCGGCTGAGCCAGCGCCGCGCCGATGCGGTCGTCCGCTATCTGGTCGAAAATCACCGGATACCGCTGCGGCGTATCATCACGCCGTTCGGCTACGGCGAGTCGCAGTCGATCGCCGACAACACCACCAGCGAAGGGCGCGCGCGTAATCGCCGCGTCGAGGTCAGGGTCCTCGTCAACCGTGGATTGCTGCAGCCCGGGCCGGCGATGAGCGTCTCCTCATCGAACGAAACCCCGAACTAAGGGGTCACAAGCGCTATCACCGTGGCGAGCGGCAGCGCAGGGGATCTGTTCTGTCGGCTCGTCACGCGCGGAGTTTTGCCACACGGGTCGAGCGCCAAACCTTCATGCTTCGAGCACGTGTCTAAGATCGTCGGATACGGTTGAACGATTCTAGCGATCGCGCTCCGACAGCGATCGCGCGCGGCATGAGGAGTTGGCCGGTTGTGATTATCTTTCGAAATCGCATGAGAAGTTTTACCGCGCTGGCGCTTCTGCTGGGAGCGCTGGCCTCTTTTTTACTCGTCCCCGCGCCCGGCCGGGCGGAGGGGCAAACGCCTCAGTCCAAGCTTCCCGCGCAGAACCCGCCGTCGCCGAAACCCGCCGCTTCTCCCGCGGAAGAGGTTGATGAAGATGAAGTGGTGCGCGTGACTTCGAATCTGGTGGTGGTGCCCGTCTCCGTTACAGATGCCAGGGGACAACCCGTCGAGCGTTTAACGGCCGCGGATTTTCGTCTCGAAGAGGAGGGACGCACACAGCAGATCGCGCAGGTCGGTGCTGCCGATCAGGTGCCGCTCGAACTCGCGCTGCTGCTGGACGTTTCCGGCAGCGTCAATGCGCGCTTCGCGTTCGAGCAGGAGGCCGCCGCGCGGTTCCTCAAAGAAGTCCTCAAGCCTGCCGACAGAGCGACCGTCTATGCCATAGATATCACGCCACGCCTCTCACAGGCGCGTGCGAGCGTCAGCCTGGCGACACAGAAATTGATGGCGATCGCCCCGGCGAAAGGCCCCACCGCCTTCTACGATACGGTCGTTGAAGCGACCCACTATCTCTCCAGCTTCGCTCCTCCCGGCCATCGCCGCGTGATCGTCGCGATCTCCGACGGCGAGGATAATTATAGCGAGCGCTACAAGACGGCGCTCAAGGCGCTGCCCGAGATACAGCGCGCCGACGCCGTGTTTTATTCTATCAATCCGAGCGGGCAGGCGCTCAGGCTTAATAAAATCAGCTCGCGCGCGCAGGCGGGAATGCAGCAGTTGGCGATCGCTACCGGCGGCAGCGCTTTTGTTCCCGAAGAACTCAAGGATTTAGACGCCGTATTTCGCCAGATCGCGACCGAACTGCGTTCGCAGTATCTTCTTCAATACTACTCGAACAGCGGTGCCCCGCGCGGTAAATTCCTGAACATCAAAGTGAGGGTTCCGGCGCACCCCGGCGCGCGCATCCGTGCGCGGCAGGGATATTACGTGGCGGGGCAGAAATAGGTCGTCTCCTAAACGATCTCGCGCAGCGCATCCGCGAGTTGATTCACGACCATAATTAGCGATCTTCCGGCTCCGTCCAGTTGATTGGCCGCGGCCTGGCTCTCCGCTTCGGCCGCCCGCGCGGCCACTCCCGCGACGCGCGTGTAATAAGGCTCAAGCTCGGGCGTCGTGCGGAAATCCGTTTCGAGCTGCTCGAGGCCCGCCCGCACGTTCCGCAAATTTTCGATCAATGCCAGCCGGTTTCGATTCGACAGGGGTAGCGACTGAGGCTCTCCGGCGCGGCGCGCCCCCTCCTCAGACGCTTCGATCTCATTGGAGATGCGCCCGAAGAGATAGAGAAAGCGCGTCAGCAGCTTGATCTGCTCGGCCACGCGCTCGCGCGCGACGGCCGCGCCGGAACTACGCCGCGTGGACCTGGTCGCGGCCGGGCGCCGCTTTGCGGGCGCGCGGCGCGACCGCTGCTCAGCGGACACCGGCGGTAAGAACGACAGAAGCAGCAGGCAAATTATTGCGAGAACACGGGCAGACTTCAAAACCAGTTCCTCCTTCAGCGACCGAGCGGGTCACGTCCATCTTGCTTCCTTGTCTCGAACCGCGAATGTCCGGAGCCGCTCGTCAGCTATTCTCGCGCGCTGGCGCGAAACGTCAAGCGTTTCAGGGGCAAACCGCCGGGCGCGCCGCGATTCGCCGCCCCGGCGCCCGCGCTGTTACAATTAATGGGGACGCTTAATCCTTTCGCGCGCGAGAGTTTCAGTGTGATGTCATGCAAAACGCTACAGGTTCGCCGGCTGGGACGGCTCGCGTATGAGGCGGCGCTCCGCGTCCAGAAGGAGACGGAACTGGCCGTCCGCGACGGCGCGCTTCCCGATACGCTCCTGCTCGTCGAGCATCCCCATGTGCTGACGCTCGGGCGGCGCGCGACTCCCGCGGCGATTCTCGCTTCTCCGGAAGATTTAGCGGCGCGCGACGTCGCCGTCTTTGAGACCAACCGCGGCGGTAAGATGACCTATCACGGGCTCGGGCAGGTGGTCGGATATCCGATCATCAATCTGAGCCCCGACCGCCGGGACGTGCATCGTTATGTGCGCGATCTGGAAGAAGCGTTGATGCGCGCTCTCGGTGATTTTCAGATCGAGAGTTTTCGCGTCAGGGGCCTCACCGGCGTGCACACCGCGCGGGGCAAGGTCGCGGCGATCGGGGTGCACATCGCGCGCTGGATTACGACACATGGCTTCGCTTTGAACGTTAACACCGATCTGAGCTTTTTCAACCTGATCATCGCCTGTGAGGGTGAGCCCGTCGCTTCGATGGGGGAAATCCTGGGAGGTGACCTCGACCTCAGCGATGTCGAAGACCGAATCATCGCGCGCTTCGCCGAAGTCTTCGAAATGCGACCGGAAGAAAAGGGAGCAGGCGGCAGGCGGCAGGCGGCGGGCGGAAAGCAATAAGCTGTTTTCGTCTCTCGCCACCTTCTGCTCGATCCTACTCGTTAGCTTATGTTGACGCTAAAGCTTATCTGTGAAGCGCGCGAGCGGATTCATTCTTTTGTGCATCGCACGCCCGTCATCACTTCGCGCGCTTTTGATGAAGCTTCCGGCCGTCGCGTCTTCTTCAAGTGCGAGAATTTACAGCGCGCCGGGGCCTTCAAGATTCGCGGCGCGACGAACAAAATACTTTCACTCATCGAGTCGCAGAAACTGGCGCGGGGTGTCGTCGCCTTCTCTTCGGGCAATCATGCGCAGGCGGTGGCACTGGCGGCGCAGACGGCGGGGACGCGCGCCGTGATCGCGATGCCGACCGATGCGCCGCAATCCAAAATCGCGGCGACGCGAGGCTACGGCGCCGAGGTGGTCTTTTATGACCGCCAGCGCGATGACCGTGAAGCTTTCGCCCGCGCCATCGCCGAGCGTGAAGCCCTCGCGCTCGTGCCTCCCTATGATGATTATCTGATCATGGCCGGACAGGGAACCTGCGCGCTCGAACTCCTGGAAGACGTGCCTGACCTTGACTGCCTCATCACGCCGTGCGGCGGCGGCGGGTTATTCGCGGGCATGAGTACGGCCGCGAAAGGGACGAACGCGCGCATCAGCTGCTTCCCCGTCGAAGCAGAAACGGCTGATGATACGCTTCAGTCGTTTCGTCGTGGCGAACGACTGTGCATTCCGCCGCCGCCGACCATCGCCGACGGAATGCGCAATCAGGCGCCGGGAGCACTGACGTTTCCGATCCTGCAAAAAACCGCGGAAGACGTCCTTACCGTCTCGGATGACCAGATCGCCGAGGCGCTTCGTTTCATCCTCTTTCGCATGAAGACGCTCGTCGAGCCGACCGGCGCGGTCGCCGCGGCGGCGGTCCTGTTCGGAAAACTTCCCACCAACATTCGACGCGTTGGTGTCGTCCTTTCGGGCGGCAACGTTGATCCGGAGGTACTGGCGCGGGTCGCTCTTAAGGGAAGCGACAAGGGGACCGCGCAGGTGCTAAACTGACCCTTGCAATACAAAAATCGCGTAAGCGTTTCAGAGATCGAGGAGCAATATTCAGGTGAGCCGTGAACTTCGAGTCATCAATAATACGCCGTCGCCGGGACGGCCGCGCGGGCCGAAGCCCGACTGGTTGAAGATCAGGATCGGCGACCCGACGAACCAGAACCACGTGCTGCGCCTGATCGAGGGGCTGAACCTTCACACGGTCTGCCAGGAAGCGCGGTGCCCGAATATCTTCGAATGCTGGTCCGACCGGACGGCTACCTTTATGCTCGGCGGTGATATCTGCACGCGCCACTGCGGCTTCTGCGCGGTGGGCAAGGGAAAGCCCGGCCCCCTCGACCCGGAAGAGCCGCGCCATGTGGCCGAAGCCGTGCGCCATCTGAATCTCGCCCACGCCGTCATCACCTCCGTCAATCGCGATGATCTGCCGGACGGCGGCGCGGCGCACTGGGCCGAAACGATCCGGGCGGTGCGCGCGCAGAATCAGGCGTGCAAAATCGAGGTGCTGATCCCGGACTTTAACGGCGACGAACGAGCGCTCGAGACAGTGCTCGACGCGCAACCCGACGTGCTCAACCACAATACCGAGACGATCGCGCGTCTCTACAAGCGGGTCCGGCCCGACGCCAACTATCAGCAGACGATGACGCTTCTCGGGCGCGCCGCCCGGAGGCGCGACCGCGAGGGCCGCGGGATGTTCACCAAGAGCGGGATCATGGCCGGGCTCGGCGAAACGTTTGATGAAGTGGTCGAATTGATGACCGACCTGCGCGCGGCGAGTTGCGATATCATGACCATCGGTCAGTATTTACAGCCGCACGCGCGGCGCCTTCCGGTCGAACGCTACGTCACGCCTGAAGAGTTTGCGCGGTGGCGTGAGGTGGGACGCTCGCTGGGATTCCGCCACGTCGAGTCGAGCCCGTTGACGCGCTCGTCCTATCACGCGCGGCAGCAGACCGAAGAGCACCGCTGAAGAGACGGGGGACGCGCCCGATCTCGTATCAGACCAGGACACTGTCTGACCCGGAGTTGAGCCTCCCCCAGCGGCCTCTGCTCTGTTGATTCTACCGACCTTTATGGCGGCTATTCTTCACCAATGGTTACAGACCGGTCTTCAGACCGACACATCTTTTCGGAGGGCTAATAATGAAATCGCGCAGAATTATAAATTTCCGTGGATGGCTTGCGCTCACGCTGGCGATCAGCAATACGCTGCTGGTGGGCGTGCCGGCCACGCGCGCGGCCGTTTTACCTGCGGCGACGCCGCAACAAGCGGCCGCTCCGGCAGTGGCCCTGCCGCCGGGCATCGAGCGCGTCACCTCGGTCGAGGGCATCACCGAGTATCGCCTCACCAGCAACGGCCTCAGAGTGCTTCTCTTCCCCGATCAAACGAAACAGACGATCACCGTTAATATCACCTATCTGGTCGGCTCGGGTCACGAAAATTACGGCGAGACGGGCATGGCGCACCTGCTCGAACACCTCGTCTTTAAAGGCACGCCGCGGCACCCGAATATTCCGCAGGAATTGACCGCGCACGGCGCGCGCCCGAACGGGACGACGTGGTTGGACCGCACAAACTATTTCGAGACGTTCGCCGCGACGGATGCGAATCTCGAATGGGCGCTCGACCTCGAAGCCGACCGGATGGTCAATTCGTTTATCGCGAAGAAGGATCTCGATAGCGAGATGACCGTCGTGCGCAATGAATTCGAGTCGGGCGAAAACGATCCCTTGAGCGTGCTGCTCGAACGAATGATGTCGACCGCTTATCTCTGGCACAACTACGGAAACACGACCATCGGCGCGCGCTCCGACATCGAGAATGTGCCGATCGACCGCCTGCAGGGGTTTTATAAAACTTTTTACCAGCCGGACAACGCGATTCTGCTCGTCGCCGGTAAAGTCGACGAGGCCAAGACGCTCGGCCTGATCAATAAATACTTCTCGCCGGTTCCACGCCCGGGCCGCCAGCTTCCGAAGTACTACACGAGCGAGCCGACGCAGGACGGCGAGCGCACCGTGACGCTGCGCCGCGTCGGTGATGTGCAACTGGTCGGCGCGCTCTACCACGTACCGTCCGGATCACACCAGGACTACGCGGCGATCGATATCCTGGGACAGGTGCTGGGCGATACGCCCTCGGGACGCCTGCACAAAGCGCTGGTTGAAGCCAAAAAAGCAAGCTCGGTGATCGGCTTCAACTTCCAACTGCGCGAGCCGGGCGCGGCGCTCTTTGGCGCCGAGGTGCTGAAGGATAGCTCGCTCGATGCGGCGCGCGACACGCTGTTGCAGACGATCGAGAGCATCGCCGCTAACCCGCCGACCAAAGAAGAAGTCGAGCGCGCGCGCACCAACCTCCTGAAAAACATTGATCTGACTTTGAATTCCTCCGAGCGCGTTGGCCTGCAACTGAGCGAGTGGATGGCGATGGGCGACTGGCGGCTGTTCTTCCTCCATCGCGATCGCCTGCGCAAAGTCTCTACGGAAGAGGTCGCCCGGGCGGGGGCGAAGTATCTGAAGCCGTCGAACCGCACCCTCGGCATGTTTATGCCGACGGCGAAGCCGGACCGCGCCGAAATCCCGAGCGCGCCGGATGTGGCGGCGTTATTAAAAGACTATAAGGGTGATGCGGCGATCGCCGCCGGCGAAGCCTTTGAACCGTCGCCCGCCAATATCGAAGCGCGCACCACGCGAAGCACGACGCCGGGCGGGCTCGAGATCGCCCTGTTGCCGAAGCAGACGCGCGGGGGTACGGTGGTCGCGGCGATGACGATGCGCTTCGGTGACGAGAAGAGCCTGATGAACCGCGGCGGCGCGGCCGAACTTGCCGCCGATATGCTGATGCGCGGCACGTCCAAGCGGACGCGCCAGCAGATACAGGATGAGCTTGATCGCCTCAAGGCGCGCGTCTCCGTCTCGGGTGGCCCGACGCAGGCCGTCGTCTCGGTCGAGACCGTGCGCGATAATCTTCCGGCGGTGCTGCGGCTCATCGCCGAAGTATTGCGCGAGCCGGCCTTCCCGACCACCGAATACGAACAACTCAAGCGCGAGAAGCTGACCGCGATCGAGCAGCAGCGGAGCGAGCCGCAATCGATCGCCGCGATCGCCTTCCGGCGGCACATCGGCCCGTATCCGAAAGGCGACGTGCGCTACACCCCGACGGTCGAAGAGGCGGTCGCGGAGTTGAATGCCACGACGCTCGACGATGCGAAGAAGTTCTACACCGATTTCTACGGCGCGTCGAAAGGCGAACTGGCCGTCGTCGGCGATTTCGATGATAAGGAGATCGCGCGTCTGGCCGCGGAGCTTTTCGGCAACTGGAAGAGCCCCCGCCCGTTTGCGCGTGTGGTCAGCACTTATCAGGACATCAAGCCGCTCAACGAGAAGCTTGAAGCGCCGGACAAGGCCAACGCTTTCTTCATGGCCGGGCTTAATCTGAACCTGCGCGATGATAATCCGGATTATCCGGCGCTGCTGCTCGGCAATTACATGCTCGGCGGCGGATTCCTCAACTCGCGCCTCGCCACGCGCATCCGGCAGAAAGAGGGCCTCAGTTACGGCGTCGGCTCACAGCTATCGGCGAGCCCGCTCGATTCGCTCGGCTCATTCGTGACCTTCGCTATTTACGCGCCGCAGAATCTGGATCGGCTGGAGGCGGCCTTCAAGGAAGAGATCGCGCGGATGCTCAAAGACGGCTTCACCGCCGAGGAGGTCGCGGCTGCCAAATCAGGCTACCTGCAATCGCGACAGGTCAACCGCGCGCAGGATGCGTCGGTGGCGCGCCAGCTTGCCAGCTATCTCTATCTCGACCGGAACCTCAGCTGGGATGCCGAGCTCGAGCGGAAGATCGCGGCGCTGACGCCCGAAGAGGTCGTGGCGGCGATGCGCCGGCACATCGATCCGTCGAAGATCACGATCGTCAAATCGGGCGACTTCGCAAAAGCCGCCGCGAAGGAGTAAGCTAAGGAGCCTTTAGCCGAAGACTGAGAACGGACAAAGAGGCAAGAACATGGCCGAATTGATCCGGTCCATTACCGCTCGCCTGCGTGAAATAGTAGGTAATAACCGCTGCGCTCCGCGACGCGAAGCGCGCCTTCCGGTCAGCGTCACGCCGCTTGATCCGAAGGAGCGCGTCGTCGGAGCGCAACGTACAAAGCTCGAAGGCCACACACGCGACATCAGCGCGACGGGGCTCGGATTGATCCTGCCGGCGATCCACGTCG
>JANOGZ010000658.1:0-2748 GCA_031406255.1 Pyrinomonadaceae bacterium
ACTCCTCGTAAGATCAACTGTTAGCAGCGTTTACGATACCGCGCGGATCACGCCAGAACCCATGGCACAGGTCTTGTATTAACTGTGCCTGGCCTGCGGTGTCTTTAATTAGCTGGCGACCACGCAGGACGAATTGAAAAGGCAAGCGCCCGCCTCATGATTTGTGATGAAAAGCTAGCGATGGCCGAATAATTATCGGTCGCCCGCGCGCCGCTGGCAGCACACAACAGCATCGTAGCGCGCCGCTCTTCGGACTGCGGTGCCCCTTTTTAATAACAGACCCTAATTAGATTCAAAGGAGATCATCAGTATGAAGTCAAATAAGAGATATCGCGCCGGAGGGTTCGCCGTCTTATGTGCGATGTTAGTCGTGGCGGGCAGTGCGGCTGGCTTCGCGCGCTCGCGCGCCGCCGGGTCATTTTTTTACGGTGGTAGGCCGCTGGTTAAAGTCACGCTCAACGGGACCGTGACGCGCGACGGTAAAGATACACCGCTCGAAAAGGCGGGCTCCGTCACCCCCGGAGAAGTCCTGCACTGGGACATCATGGCGGAAAACGATGGCGACGGCCCGGCGCGCGAGTACGCATCGGTGGGACAGATCCCGAAGGGCACGCTGCTCGTCGCGGGCAGCACTGTCGCCGATGGCGCGGTGTCATTCACCTACAGCATCGACGAGGGCAAGAGCTACTCCGCACAGCCGCTGATCGAAGAAAAGCAACCGGACGGCAGCGTCAAGCGCGTGCCTGCTCCCATCTCGATGTACACGCAGGTGCGTTACGAGTGGTCGGACGTGCTCAGCGCCGGCGGCAAGTTCAACGCCTCATACCGGGTACGCGTTAAGTAGTAACAACACACTCGCGTCCAGCCTGTCCGGCCGGATATGCGCGCGCCTCTATTCCTTCCGTTCCAGCGCGCTCTCCGACGACCAGAGGCCGACCTTTTTAACACCCAGAATTTTAAGGAGTCATGATGAAGAGTAGATATCAAACCTATGCTGCCCGTGTGCTGTGCCACGTGGTCGTCGCGCTGGTGGCGACCTGCGCACTGGGAACACAGGCCCTGGCGCAGTTGACACCCGGCGGCACGGTGATCTCGAACAGCGCGTCGGCGACTTATTCCGACGGCACACAATCTTATAGCGCCATCTCAAATACAGTCACGGTGACTGTGGCCAACGTCGCCGGCATCGCCATCACGCCGGACCAGACGACGTCAAGTTCGGCCTTTCCGGCCGGGCAGACCTCCAGCTATAGCTTCACCGTTAGCAATACCGGTAACTTCGACGACACGATTCAGTTCGGCAGAGCCGGCGTCGGCGTGGCTTACGTGTTGAGCGGCGCCGGTGCGGCAGGCGCGACAGTGGTCGCTGCCTTCGTCGACCTTGATAGCAGCGGTGCTTTCAGCGCCGGCGACGTTGACATTACCACGGCGGGGGCGAGCGCGGCCGTCGTGAGGGAGAGTTCCGTCACTGTCATCATCAGCGTGACATCAGCCCTCGCCGCTTCTGGCGACCTCACTGTGACCCTCGGTGATGCTTCCACGGGCGGCCCGACTTTCGATAATCAAGCCCTTACCGGCAGTACTAATGATGTGTTTACTTTCACCGCCGGCGTCAACGGCCAGCGTGAAGCGAAAGGCACCATCATCAAAACGGTCGCCGGTGTTGCGATCCTCAACGGTCCGAACGGCGCGCCCGCCGCGACCGGGCCCGGCGGCGACAACAACACCGACTTCACCAATAAGAGCGTTCAGACGGGCATCAACGTCGCGTACAACGCAGGGGCGGGTACAACGACCAGCGTTTCGGAGCAGGTCATCTTCACCAACACCCTGCGGAACGACGGTGGTCTTTCCGATGTTCTTACGCTGAGTGTGGCCGCTTTCCCGGCCGGTGCTACCGTCGAGATCGACTCTGACGGCGCCGGCGCGGGCGGCTACGTGACGGTCATCAGCGCCGGTGTGGCGACGGGAAATCCTGTTCCGCCCGTGACGGTCGCGGCCGCCGCGACCGCCAACTACAACGTGCGCATCGCCCTGCCGGCGGGCCTTGTCGTCACCACCGGTTTCGACACGGTGATTCGCGCTACCTCGGCGAACGCCCCGAGCGTCACGAACGACACCATCGATCGCCTCTACACCGGCTTCCTCCGGCTCGTGAAGACGGCCGTTGTCTCCGGCGGCTCACCCGCCGCGACCGACCCGGTCCCCGGTGCGACGATCACGTACGCGATCGTCTACACCAACGTGTCGAGTTCGGGCGCCGTGGCCGGCGCTGCGGGCAACGTCACGCTGACAGCCTCCAGCATCGCCATCACGGAAGATGGCACCGCGGGAGGAAACAACTGGGGCACGACGACTAACCACGTCAGTGCGTCAGACTCGGGGACGGGCATCGTAACGGCGAACGGGCCCAACACAGCGTTCGACGACGCGATCGCCTTGCTCGCGCCGCTCGGGACCGGCACGTTCACGATCGTCCGCACGATCAAGTAACAACCGCGGTGGCCCCCGCGGGGGCCTCTGCACCACCAGACCGGAGCGGCGCGGACGGTTTTTTCAAGAGTGTTTTAGCTCTTAAACCGCCCCGCCGCTTTCGGACTTAACCACCGGCCTGAATGCTTCGTTGAAGCTAACACCATGCCAGCCGAACTCCTCAAGAAATTCTTCATCATCCTCCTGCTCGCGCCGGCGCTTGCTAAAATGCAGGCGCTGGCGCGCGTCGCGGACAAAGAAGAGCCGGCCGGCATC
>JANOGZ010000670.1:0-3474 GCA_031406255.1 Pyrinomonadaceae bacterium
TGGTTCCGCCAGAACTGGCGGATGGAGATTCTCGATGCGTCAGAATCGGGCGTCGGCGGCGTCAAAGAGGCGGTCGCGCTGATCGAAGGCGATAAGGTGTATTCCAGGCTCAAGCATGAATCCGGCGTCCACCGTGTGCAACGCGTGCCGCAGACCGAAGCGAGCGGACGCATCCACACGTCGGCGATCACCGTCGCCATCCTCCCGGAAGCCGAAGAGGTTGATGTGAAGATCGACCCGAAGGACTTGCGCATTGACACCTTCTGCTCTTCAGGGCCGGGCGGTCAATCGGTCAACACCACCTACTCAGCCGTCCGCATCACACACCTGCCGACGAACACCGTGGTCTCAATGCAGGACGAAAAATCACAGCTCAAGAATCGCGAGAAGGCGATGCGCGTGTTGCGCGCGCGCCTTCAAGAGTTGGAGGAGCAGAAACAGCACGAGGCGCAGGCTTCCGAGAGACGTTCGATGGTCGGCAGCGGCGACCGCTCGGAAAAGATACGCACCTACAACTTCAAAGAGAACCGCGTCACGGACCACCGGATCGGCCTGACAATTCATCAACTCGATCTCGTGATGGAAGGCGCGCTCGATGAAATCATCACCGCGCTGATCACCCACGACCAGACGGAAAAGATGAAAGCCGAAGCGCTGGCGGCCTGACATTAGCTGCGATTTTAGAATCTTTGATCGGCGATGCGGCGGCGGGAGAAGTAACAAAATCGCGGTTTTCTACAGCGCAGATCGACGATCGAGAGGCCGAGTTTTTCAAAATATGTCTGACCGCACGCGCGTTCTGCTGATACGTCACGGGCAGTCGCAGGGTAATGCCGAACGTCGTTTCGGCGGCCATTCCGCGACGCCGCTCTCCGAGCGCGGCCAGCAGGAGGCCGCGGCCACCGCCCGCGTCCTTCAACTGGAAACGATCACCGCGATTTATTCCAGCGACCTGCTGCGCGCCCTCCAGACGGCCGAACCGCTCGCCCGCGCCACCGGATTAGAGATAGTTCAGGACAGCGCCTTCCGCGAGCGCAACGTCGGGCGCATGGAGGGTCTGACTTTCGAGGAAGCGGCTCAGCAATATCCGGAAGAATACGCCGCGCTGCTGCGGCGTGATTTCGAACATGTCCTGCTCGGCGGCGAAAGCTACCGTCAGATGCTTGACCGCACGGCGGGCCACCTTGATCGCGCCATCGAGCAGCATCGCGGCGGCGCGATCGCAGTCTTTTCTCATACCGGCACGATCTGCATTCTCGCTCTCCATCTGATCGGCGCGCTCGACGCCCCCGCCCTGCGTCCCGTCTGGATCGCCTCAACCAACTGCGGTATCACACGCTTCGATCTCCACGCGGACGGCTTCATCCGCGTCCTCGCCATCAACGACACACGTCATCTCGCGGACTTACAGAGTTGAATGGTCGGCGGGAAGGCCGCACCGGCTGGCGTGAGCTGACACAGGCACGGCGGATCATCACGCTTGAAAGCTGGCATCACCGTTCGCTTCGTGGTAAACAATGCGTCTCTTGTGGGAATATTGAAGGCCGCGTGATGAAAGGCCCTTACTACATCGCACGGCCGCCGGGGCCTCTCGGCCGCCCGTGGTCGATGAACCGGGAAGGACGTGAGAGAGACTCCGGGGCACGGCGAATAGAACCCGATCGGCCACTCCGCTTCAGGCAGCGGCGCCGGCCTGGAAGCATCTAACAGAGAATTTCAATTTTGCAGGAGCAGACTCGATGCGCTTATTCAAAAACATCACATCGGTCGCGGCCGGGCTCACACTGGCGGCCCTTTCATTTGCGCACGCAGGCAAGACAGTCGTGGCACAAAACTCAAATCACCTGACAACACAGCAAACAGGCCGGCCGCTGGCGTATCCGAAGGCCAATAAGATAGAGCAGGTCGACGAATATCACGGAACCAGAGTGGCGGACCCTTACCGGTGGCTCGAGAATCCGGATTCTGTGGAGACGCGCGGCTGGGTCGCCGCCCAGAACAAGGTGACGTTTAGCTATCTCGACGAAATCCCGGCCCGGGCACAGATCAAAGAGCGTCTGACGAAACTGTGGAATTACGAGCGCTACGGCGTGCCCTTTAAGGAAGGCCAGCGCTACTTCTACACGAAGAACAACGGATTGCAGAATCAAAGCGTTCTCTACACGGTAACCTCGCTCGAAGCGGAGCCGAGAGTGTTGCTTGATCCCAATACGCTCTCGACCGACGGCACCGTGGCACTCTCCGGAATCTCGATCAGCGATGACGGGAAATTGATGGCATATGGTCTATCCGCCTCCGGTTCCGACTGGCAGGAATGGAAAGTGCGCGACGTCGAAACGGGCCGCGACCTCGCCGACACGATCAAGTGGGTCAAGTTTTCCGACGCTTCCTGGACGACCGACGGAAAAGGTTTTTTCTATAGCCGGTATGCCGAGCCCAACGAAGAAACGAAACTCGAAGACGCCAACTATTTTCAAAAGCTCTACTATCACCGCATCGGCGCCCCGCAGTCGGAGGACTTTCTCGTCTACGAGCGCCCCGACGAAAAAGAATGGGGATTCGATGGCCACGTGACCGAAGACGGGCGATATTTGATCGTTAGCGTCTGGAAAGGCACGGATCGCAAGAACCGCGTCTATTACAAAGACCTCAGCGCGAAAGACGCGCCGGTCGTCAGGCTGCTCGATGATTTTGACGCTTCCTATAATTTCATCGGTAACGACGGCCCCCTTTTCTGGCTCCGTACAGACCTCGCTGCGCCGCGCGGCAAAATCATCGCTATTGATACGAGAAAACCCGAACGGAAAAACTGGAAAGTGCTCGTCCCGCAGGCGGCCGAGTCGCTGCAGGACACGAGCATCGTCGGCGATATGTTCCTCGCTTCCTATCTGAAGGATGCCTATACGCAGGTGAAGATTTACCGACTCGATGGAAGCTTCGTGCGCACTGTCGCCCTGCCCGGCATCGGAACCGCCACCGGCTTCGAGGGGAAACGAAAGGATCAGGAGACCTTCTACGACTTCACCGGCTTCACCACTCCGACGACCATTTATCGCTACGACGTGGTGACCGGCAAGAGTACGATCATTCGCCAGCCGAAGGTCGATTTCGATCCCGACGATTATGAGACCAGGCAGGTCTTTTATAAGAGCAAAGACGGCACGATCGTGCCGATGTTCATCACGCACAAGAAGGGATTGAAGCTCGATGGCGCCAACCCGACGTATTTGTACGCCTACGGCGGTTTCAACGTCTCGATGACCCCCGCCTTCTCTATCGGCAATCTGGTGTGGATGGAGATGGGCGGCGTCTACGCGATGCCGAATCTGCGGGGCGGCGGGGAATACGGGGAAGACTGGCACGAGGCGGGCACGAAGATGAAGAAGCAGAATGTCTTTGACGACTTTATCGCGGCCGCCGAATGGCTAATCAAAAACAGATACACTTCAACGCCGAAGCTGGCGATCGGCGGCG
>JANOGZ010000690.1:0-12308 GCA_031406255.1 Pyrinomonadaceae bacterium
CGCGCCGCGATTGGTTGATGAACGCGCTGGAGGATATTCCGGGCCTCCGCTGTTTTCGACCCGAAGGAGCCTTTTATGCGTTCCCGGATGTGCGTGGGTGCTTACAGGGAGAACTGAGAACTTCCGCCGAGTTCGCCGACAGGCTGCTGCACGACGCTCAGACGGTAGTGACGGATGGTGAGGGGTTTGGTGCGGAAGGCTTCATCCGCATCTCTTACGCGACTTCCCTTGAACGCCTGCAGGAAGGCGTCAGGCGGATTCGCGGCGTCGCCGAGCGACTGACCCAATGAGAACAGTGCAGGGTATTTTGTCGCTCTCTTAACAGTATCGAAGGCGTATCGAAACCTTCTTTTCGATACGCCTTCGATCAACCTCTCCGCTACCCTGTAACACTAACTCCTCTTCAGTAGATGTTGAAGTTGTACTCGATCACGATGTGCTGCGACACCGCGCGCCCGTCCTTCTGCGCCGGCTGAAACCGGATCTGTCGCGCCGCCGCGATCGCCTTCTCCGTCAACCCGTCCGGTAATCCCTTCACCACCGCGATGTTCGTCACCTGCCCACTTGACGCCAACACCAACCGCAACTTCACCACTCCCATCACGTTGTTCTTCCGCGCCTCCTCCGTAAATCCCGGCTCCGGCTTCGATAATAAGATCGCCTTGCGCGTCACCTCCCGCGCCCCAAACACCTTCGTGTAATCCACTCCGCCGCCGCCACCACCCCCGGGTCCGCCACCTCCCTCATTGCGGTCTCCTCCGCCCGTGTTCCCTCCTCGCCCCGGCCCCACTCCGCCCCCTTCGCCTGATCCGACCCCGCCACCCGTACCAGTCCCGATCCCCCCGCCCGTCCCCGGCCCGGCGCTGATCTCCGTCGACTTCGACTTCGGATCCCCATACGGCAGCGGCCGCGGATCGGGCGGAAATAACGCCGGATCGGCATCAATTGTTGGCGGTACCGGCAAACTCGGATTCTTGATCGTCGGCGGGTGCGGGTTCGGCGGCAACACCTGCGGCGCTAAGACCGCCGTCGGCAACTTCCCGAACGAGGCCGGCAACGCCTCCTGCCGACCGCCGCCGCCGCCCCCCGCAGGCTTCTCCGGCTTCGGCTTCGAACCGCCGCCCGTCCCCTTCGCCATCCCGGCCGGTCCCTCGTCGACCTTCTTCTGCTCCTCGGGAATCTCGGTCTCGATCAACTGCACCAACTCGAGGTCTTCGCGCACGCGGTCGCGCCGCGCCTGCTCCGAGGCCGGGCGATAGCGGTCCAGCGCCAGAAAGCCGAAGCAGACGAGGCTGACGAGGAAGATGGCGGCCAGGGAGGCAAAGGCGATATTGGGTTGGGAGAAGAAGTGGGCGAGCAGGCGCGAATAGGCGACGGCGGAGCGGCGGGTGAAGCCGAGGGGGTCGCGTTTGAATTCGGGCCAGGTCAGTTGGGAAGAGTGAGCGACGGCGCGGAGTTGAGAGGAGAGGCGGGCGAGGAGACCTTCGTCCTCTAACATCGTCAGATGATACTCTTCACGCTCCGCCCCCGGCCTAGACATTAACGTGTCCTCTACGAAAAGCGTCGCCGATTCGGTCTCAAAGGTCGAAAAAGCTGACTCGGTCTCCGATGGCGGGATTTCGGAAGAAGGCGAGACATCCACCGCAACGGCGGCATGACCATTGAGAGGGGTACCATCAACGGGACAAAAGCCGAATTTATCGGCAAACTCTTCCTGACAAGTCGAACACTGTTTCATCTCTACTACCTCGGTGCTACGTGGGGGAAAGCCTGAAGACAGCTTCTCTCACGGCGAGATCTAAATTTTCCAGGAGACCCGGCGGCTTCTTTGACCCTGGTTTTCGGAGCGTCAGGCCACATTATATAACATTAAGTTTCTAAGCTGAACGAAGCGAATCGCGTATCGCCCGGATTGCGCTGCTAAAATCCCGAGTTTTGATGCGCCGGAGGGCCGAACGGTTGACGACCCGCCGGACGGCATCTAAACTGCTTTTTGTGCTCCGGTCTGTTTTCTAGCCCCGAATGGGCCTCTACAGTCCAAAAAATTCCATAAAGCAGCGGATTTGCTGCCCATCTTAATTCTTTTAGCCAGATATGAAGCTACCAAATTATTGTGCGAAAATCGGATCGGGAAAGAATTTATTGGCTACCATCGCACTATTGCTGGCTCTTTGTGCCCCGCTGGTCGGGCATGCCCCGCAGAATATTCCCGAACCGCGGCGCGAGCAATTGCTCAACGGCCTCAGACTGCTGCTCCTGCACCGTCCCGGTGATCCTCAGATTATGCTGAAATTGCGGGTTCATAGCGGCGCCGCCTTTGATTTGGCCAGTAAAGAGGGAACAATGGCGCTGCTCAGCGACGCGCTCTTTTCTGAACAAACGACGCGTGATTATGTCACTAAAGAACTCGGCGGGCGCCTGGAGGTGACGACGAATTATGATGCGATCGACATTACGCTGACGGGCCCCGCGACGGAATTCGAGCGCCTCGCAGAACTGCTCCGCAATGCCTTAATCAATACGCAACTTTCGACCGAGGTTGTCGGGCGGCTGCGCGAAACGCGTCTTAAAGCGGCGACTGAGACGGCTTCTCTGCCCGTAACGATCGCTGACCGCGCTATTATCGCGCGACTCTTTGGAACCTTTCCGTACGGCCGTTCGATTACGGGCACACCCGAAACGTTGGCGCGCATAGATCGCGCCGATCTGCTGCTGGCCCGCGAACGATTCCTTAATCCCAACAACTCCACACTCACATACGTCGGCGGCGCCGAGCCGAAGCGTGTGCTGCGCGCACTTCGTCAATTTCTCGGAGTATGGCGGAGGAGTGAGCGCGTCGTGCCCCCAACTTTCCGGCAGGCTGAACCGCCTGATGCACGCACGCTCATAATTGATTCACCGGCGGCGCAGGAGGTGGAAATCCGGCTGGCGGCGCGCGGCGTCGCACGTGCCGACCGTGATCACGCTGCTACGGATGTCCTCGCCCTGCTCGCGGGTGATCGCTGGCGCACGGTTCCCGAGATCAACCAGGGATCGGTGTCGGCGCTGTCGGTCAGCCATGATGCGTATACGATCGGCGGCATCTTCCGCATGAGCGCATCTGTGAATTCTTCGACAGCGGCGGCGCAAGCGCTCGGCGCGGCGCGCACTATTCTTCAATCTCTGGTCACTACACCGCCCACTATAAAGGAGATCGAAGGCGCGAAGCAGGCGAGCCTCGCGGCGCTAAACAGCGGGAAAGATCCAACCGAAGCGCTGGCAAACGCCTGGCTCGATGCGCAAACCTATAATTTCGGCCCGACCGGCGAAAGAGCGCTACGGGAACGCGCGATCCGCTCGCTCACACCGGCAGACTTGCAGCGCGTCGCCGTGAAGCTCTTCCGCGATGCTCCCGTCGTTTCGCTCGCTGTTGGCAACGCGGCTGAACTTCGCGCCGCCCTGATGCCCACAGGACCGGTCGAAGTGCTCGGAACAAGCGCTTCACCTAAATCGAAAACATCCACGACCCCCGCCAAGCGTCCGTAGCGAAATTGCAAAATAATCGCAAGCCATCTGCAACCATCAGCATTTCGCGAACCCTTATCGTGTCAGACGAAAAGAAGCGGCAAGAGCATAGCTTGAAGAGCGACCATGCGCGCCGCGTACGGACCATGTTCGCCGGTATTGCCGGCCGCTATGATCTTTTAAATCATCTCTTGTCGGGAAACACGGATCGCCGCTGGCGCCGTCTCGTGGCAAATAAATTGCGGCCTGACCTAAATGAAGGCGCGCGGGTGCTGGATGTCGCCTGCGGTACGGGTGATCTTTCGCTTGCTCTGGCCGATGCGGGGCGGCAGGCGCGTATCATCGGCGTGGATTTTTGTCGGCCGATGCTGGAGATCGCGGCGCAGAAAGCCGTTTCCGTAGCGCACGGGATTCCGTTTATCGAAGGCGATGCGCTGAATCTGCCATTTGCGGAATCGGCCTTTGATGTGGTCACGATCGCCTTCGGATTGCGAAATCTGGCGAGCGTCGAAGAGGGCTTACGGGAGTTGTGGCGAGTTTTGAAGCCGGGCGGTCGTCTTTGTGTTTTGGACTTCTCCCGGCCCGTCGTGCCGGGCTTTCGCGCGTTGTTTCAAGTTTACTTTACGCGTGTGCTGCCGGTCATCGGAGGCATCGTGAGCGGCTCTCGCGGGGCTTATGAATATTTGCCCGATTCGGTTTCGCGTTTTCCCGACCAGAAGCGGCTCGCTAGTCTGATGCGTGAAATCGGCTTCGAGGAGGTTGAGTATCAGAATTTGACGGGCGGCATCGCCGCACTCCATTCCGGGAGGCGCTCACGCCGCTGCTGAAGTCTCGATTTGGTTGCGCTAGCCTTTTTAATAGTCGCAACCTTAAATGTAGCCCGATGGACTCGTGCTTTTTTGATCGCGTGACGGTTGTCGGGGCCGAAGCGAAGAATCAGGAGCACCTGCGCCGTCGGGCTACTTTTGCTTTTTGATCAAGCCCTCGCCGTTTCACACCTTT
The DNA here is from genome assembly GCA_031406255.1 of Pyrinomonadaceae bacterium. Lineage (GTDB taxonomy): Bacteria > Acidobacteriota > Blastocatellia > Pyrinomonadales > Pyrinomonadaceae > JANOGZ01. Next base: position 4,507 of record JANOGZ010000690.1, read on the forward strand.
ATTTATAATCCATCTCTTTTGACGTAAAGCTGACTGACCGTCCCCGATAGTGCTATCATCCGGCCCGTTATCCCAGCGATCCCGCTTTAGTTTATGCCTGAATCTTCGATGACTTGTAGACTTTGATGAAGCACAAGGTATTAGACATCACGCGGCGCGTGGTCATCCTCCTGATTGTCGTGTGGACGGTCGTTTCTCTCGTGACGCTTCTGATCGAGCTTGTGCCGGGCGACCCGGCGATCGCGATCCTTGGCGAGCAGGCCACACCGGAACAGATCGCGCAGTTTCGGCAGAAGCACGGCCTTGATCGCCCGGCCTTCTTCTTCTCATTCTCACACGACGCCGGGGGAGCGCTTGATTTTCGCTGGCACGGCGCGGACAACCGCTATGTTGACTACTGGCAGGCCATCCTCAGAGGCGATATGGGCCGCTCTTTTCGCACCGATCGCCCGATCATCGATTTGATTCTTCAGCGCTACACGGCGACCATCGAGCTCGCCATCGCTGCGCTTTTAGTGGCCGTGGCGATCGCCGTTCCGCTCGGCGTCATCGCCGGTAAAAACCGCGGCACGTGGCTCGACAACGTGTTGTCCATCATCGCGCTCGTCGGCATCAGTCTGCCCAGCTTTGTTGTCGGGCCACTTCTGATCTATGTCTTCGCCGTCAAATTCGGCTGGCTTGACCCTTCGGGGCGCTTCGAATGGAGCAGTATTATTCTGCCGGCGGTGACTCTCGGCGCGGCGCTTTCGGCGCTCCTGACGCGGATGATACGTTCGTCCGTCATCGAAGAACTCGGCGAAGACTACGTGCGAACGGCTCGGGCGAAAGGCCTGAGCGAAAGTAAGGTCGTCTACAAACATGTGCTCAAGAACGGTTTGATTCCGGTCGTGACCATCCTCGGATTGCAACTCGGCGTGTTGCTGGCGGGCGCGATCATCACGGAAAAGATTTTCAACTGGCCGGGCATCGGCCTGCTGCTTGTGGATGATGGTATCGGCCGTCGCGATTATCGTCTCGTGCAGGGGTGTGTGCTGGTGATCAGCGTCACCTATATTATCGCCAATACTCTCACGGACCTGGTTTATCGCTGGCTCGATCCGCGTATCAGAGTTGCCTGAAGGGGGAAACGGTTGACGCGATTTGCGGGGCGGGGAGCAACCCATCGGTTCAGCCTTTCGCTCCTCATCCTTTCTTATGAATCGTCTGGCCATCTTCGGATTGGGATTTGTCATCGCGCTCATTATCGTCGCCGTCTTCGCCCCGGCGATCGCGACACATGATATCGGCGCGACAGACCTTGCCTCGCGGTATCTTCCGCCTTCCGCGGCGCACTGGTTCGGGACGGATGCGACCGGCCGCGACATTTTTTCGCGGGTCATTTATGGCGCACGCATATCCTTGCGCGTCGGGCTCATCGTGGTGGCCGTCTCGGCGCTGGTCGGTACTTTTATCGGCGCGCTCGCGGGTTACTACGGCGGCTGGGTGGATCGAATCGTCTCCGGTTATATATTCAATGTTTTTCTGGCCTTTCCGGGGCTATTGCTCGCCATCGCGATGGTGGCATTTCTCGGCGCCGGGCTGAATAAACTAATCCTCGCCCTGTGTATTATCGGCTGGGTCGGCTATGCGCGCTTGATTCGCGGGCAGGTGTTGAAGGTCCGCGAGTATGATTTTGTCCAGGCGGCGCGGGCGCTCGGCGCGCGTGATCTGCGCATCCTCTTTGTACATATTATGCCGAATGCGATTCAGCCGCTGATCGTCCAGGCCAGCCTCGGGATGGCGGGCGCGGTGCTTTCTGAAGCGGCGCTTTCCTTTCTGGGATTGGGCGTGCCGCCGCCCGCACCCTCGTGGGGGGTGATGCTCGAGGAAGCGCGCGATCTTTCGACGCTTTCCGCGGCGCCGCACGCGCTCATCTTTCCCGGCATCGCCATCGCGTTGACGGTGCTCGCGTTCAACTTCCTCGGCGATGGCCTGCGCGAATATCTCGACCCGCGGCAGCGCAAGCGCTGACCGCCGCCGTCGCGCGAAAATTTGCTGACGATTCGTAACAGCCGTGTGTTCTTTCGGCGACGTACACCACGGTAGTATCTTTTTTTCTAACGATGCGCGTTTCATATACCCCACGCTACTATGCCGACATCGGCGAAGGCCACGTGTTTCCGATCCGCAAATTCGAACTCGTGCGCGATCGCCTGGTAAAGGATGGAACGCTCCTTCCGGAGCAGGTCATCGAACCACGACCGGCCGCCATCGAAGACGTGCTGCTGGTGCATACGGCGGATTACGTCACACGCCTGCGCGCCGGCACGCTCAGCCCGCGCGAGCTTCGTCGCCTCGGTCTGCCCTGGTCAAAGGCTCTGGTACGAAGATCATTTCTCGCCGCCGGAGGAACGCTTCTCGCCGCGCGCTGGGCCCTCGCCGAGGGCGTCGGCTCCAATCTCGCCGGCGGCACGCACCACGCTTTTGCGGACCGCGGCGAGGGTTTCTGCGTTCTTAATGATGTCGCGATCGCGATTCGCGTACTGCGTCGTGAGAAACTGATCGCGCGCGCGGCCATCATTGACTGCGATGTCCACCAGGGCAACGGCACCGCCACCATTTTCGCCGCCGATCCGGAAGTATTCACCTTTTCAATGCACGGCGCGAAAAACTACCCGCTCTTTAAAGCCCGTTCATCGCTCGACGTCGAGCTGGAAGACGGCGCGTCGGACGATAATTATATGGAAGCCCTCAGCGAGCACCTGCCGCGCGTCTTGGCGCATGCGCCTGAAATCGTGTTTTATCTTGGCGGCGCGGACCCCTATGTGGGCGACAAGCTCGGCCGTCTCGCGCTCTCGATCGCGGGCCTGCGCGGGCGCGATGAATTCGTCTTAAGCGCGTGCCGCGCCGCGCACCTGCCAATCGTCACCGTCATGTCGGGCGGTTACGCTGAGGATATCAACGACACGGTCGAGATACATTGCAATACGATCCGCGCGGTGCGCGCCGTTTACGGTCAGCTCCAAAATCCGCAACCTCCTCTGCAAAATCACTCCGGCGTGAGGATTTAAGCATACTCGCTGTTCTGAATCCCATATGAACATAATCGTGATCGGGAGCGGATTCGGCGGGCTATCTGCCGCGATCCGCCTGCAAGCTCAGGGACACCGCGTGACGATCCTTGAGAAGCGCGATAAACCGGGCGGCCGAGCCTACGTCTACGAGCAGGATGGTTTCATTTTCGACGGCGGCCCGACGATCATCACGGCCCCCTGGCTGATCCACGACCTGTTCACGCGCGGCGGGAAAAGAACCGAGGATTACATCAAGATAGTTCCGATCGATCCTTTTTATAATATCCGTTTCGAAGACGGATCGGTTTTCCATTACAACGGCGTGCGGGACGATGTTCTGCGGGAGATTCGCCGCTTCAACCCGGCGGACGTCGAAGGCTACCACCGCTTTCTCAGCGCGACGGAGAAAATCTTCAAAAAGGGTTTCGAGTTGATCGACAAGCCCTTTACGCACTTCTCCGACATGGTGCGAATTATTCCCGACCTCGTTCGCTTACAATCTCATAAGTCTGTGGCAGCGTTCGTCAATCAATATATTAAAGACGACCGGTTACGTCAGGTGTTTAGCTTTCATCCGCTTCTGATCGGCGGCAATCCCTTCCAGAGCACTTCGATTTACGCGCTGATCCACAAATTGGAACAGGAATTCGGCGTGTGGTTCGCGATGGGCGGGACGGGCGCGCTGGTGCGAGCGTTGACGAGACTCTTCCAGGACATCGGCGGTCAACTGCGGCTCAACACGGAGGTGGCCGAGATCCGTATTGACGAGCGGACACGCCGCGCCACGGGAGTCCGCCTCGGCGAAGGCGAGTTTTTGCCCGCCGGGGCGGTGGTCAGTAACGCCGATGTCGCGTTCACGTATCTCAAGCTCGTGCCGCCACGCTTTCGCCGGAAGTACACTGATCTGAAGGTGCGGCGGATGCGTTATTCGATGTCTCTATTTGTGATCTACTTCGGCACGGATCGCCGTTACGAGCACATCGCGCATCATGAGATACTAATGGGCCCGCGTTATCAGGGACTCGTCGACGATATTTTCACGCGCAAACATCTGGCCGAAGACTTTTCTTTATATCTGCATCGCCCGACGGCGACCGATCCTTCGCTGGCGCCCGCGGGGTGCGATAGCTGGTACGTGCTTTCCCCCGTTCCGCATCTGGGCGGCGCAAGCGACTGGACGAAGATGGCCGGCCCGTATCGCGATCGAATCATCAAGTATCTCGAAGAGCGATACCTGCCCGATCTCTCGAAGCATATCGTCACAGAGCATCACATTGATCCGCTTCATTTCCGTGATACGCTGAACAGCTATCTCGGCAGCGCTTTCTCGGTCGAGCCGATCCTGACCCAGTCCGCCTGGTTTCGTCCGCATAATCGCAGTGAGGATGTGCCCAATCTCTATTTCGTCGGAGCCGGAACGCACCCCGGCGCGGGTCTGCCCGGCGTGCTGAGTTCGGGTAAAATCGTGGCGGAGATGCTCGGAGAAGAAAGGACGGTAGAAGATGGCGGCTCTTTGGGCGTATGAACGCTCAGTAGACAGGCCACCACCGCCTCGGCCGGCGCGAGGATCTTCACTGAACAGCGAAGCGCACGGTCACGAGCTCATCTCCGGTGTTCGCTTATCACCGGGCCACGGGCGACGCCCGAGCCGGGTACAAACCCTGGGTTATAATTCAGGCGCACGCGCGCCCAAAGCCATCAGCACGGGGTGCGGCGGCGTGTTTGTTGTGGACCCGGATGGACGTTCGCCAAAGGCAGCGCAGAGCGGCGAACACGAATTAACTGTAAGATGTGGAGAATGATTAAAGCTTTTGCCCTCGGCCTGCTGGCGCTGATCACGTTGTGGATCGTCTATGAAGTGGCGACATTTCCACGCGTCACGCGTTTACGCGAGCGTAATCCGGAAACGACGTCTCTCATCGAGACGCGCGCAAGCGAAGCTCGTTCCCGTGGCGAGCAACACAGACGCCTCCAGCAGTGGGTGCCGCTGGAGAGAATCTCACCGAACCTCCAGCGCGCAGTTCTGGCCGGCGAGGACACGAACTTCGCGCTCCATGATGGCTTTGATTATCAGGCTATTCAGCGAGCATGGGAGGAAGCCCAGCGCGAGGCGGCGAAAGAGGCCAGGGAGGAGGGCGAAGGCGATCAATCGAGCTGGATTCCGGCGATGCCGAGCTTCAAACGCGGCGCGTCGACCATCACCCAACAACTCGCCAAGAATCTCTATTTATCAAGCGAAAGATCATTTTTGCGGAAGGGCCGCGAAGCCGTCATCACGTACTTCCTCGAACGTTCTCTCCCGAAGCGGCGCATTCTCGAGATTTACCTGAATGTGATCGAGTGGGGCGATGGAATTTACGGTGCGGAGGCCGCCGCGCAGAAGTATTTCGGCAAATCAGCGAGTAATCTCACGCCGCGCGAGGCCGCTTATCTCGCCGCGATGATTCCAAATCCGCGCACCGTCTTCAATCCGGAGAAGAATCCGCGCCGCGTCGCGCGCCGCCAGCGGATCATTATGCGGGGCCTGCCGTTCGTGCGGTTGCCGGCGGCACAAGCACCCCGCTGAGGATCCGCGTGGGCGTTGCGCCGAATCAGATACAAGATAATCGGGTAGGAGGCGGGGTCGCCCCCGCCGTCCTCCCACACCACCGGACGTGCCGTTCGGCATCCGGCGGTTCACGTTGATAGTTGGAAGTGACGCAGTTGCTCTAACAGTGATACGAGTTCCACAGAATCAAAGTATTTCTTCGGCAGCGCTTCGTTCATGTGCGATGCCCCAGCGTTGTACCATGTTCCGCGTCCGTTGTTTGCACTCTTCCACGCACGCTCTTTGGTCAGCCCGCGCTTCATCAACTCCTTCATGCGAGTTTTCGGGCGTTTCCACTGTCGCCACTTCACGCAGCGCAGTTTCCGTCGCAGCCAGCCGTCCAACTCCTCAAAGATGCCCTTCACTTCCGCCAGCCGATAGTATTGCATCCAGCCCCGAAGCAATGGGTTTAGCTCTTTGACGATTTGGGAGAGGCTGCGCCCGCGCCCTTCTCTCATGATCGTTCGCACTTTCGCTTTCAACCGGGCGACGGAACTCTGAGCTGCTTTCAGGCGTGGCGCTTTGTGCCACGTCATCGTGTAGCCTAAGAACTTCCGCTCCCACACGCGCCCGACTGCGCTCTTCTCTTCATTTACTTGCAAGCGCAGACCTTCAGACAAGAACCTTGTCAGTGACGCCAGCACTCTTTCTCCCGCGCGCCGCGATCGAACGTAGATGTTGCAATCGTCGGCGTAACGGCAGAACTTGTGTCCCCGTCGCTCTAGCTCCTTGTCCAAGTCGTCTAACAGGATGTTTGACAGTAGCGGACTGAGCGGCCCGCCTTGCGGCGTTCCTTCTACACGCGGACTCACTAAACCGCCCGCCATCATCCCCGCTTGCAAGTATCTTCTGATTAAGCCCAGCACGTGCTTGTTGCTGATGCGCCGCGCCACTCGCGACATCAAGATGTCATGGTTGACGCGGTCAAAGAACTTCTCCAAGTCCATGTCCACGACGACCCGTCGCCCTTCTGCCGCGTACTCGCGCGCTTTCGCAACCGCTTGCTGGGCGCTGCGCTGGGGGCGAAAGCCGTAGCTGGCTTCAGAAAAGTTCTCCTCAAAGTACGGACTCAGAACCTGATGTAAGGCTTGCTGGATCAGACGATCCACCACCGTCGGGATGCCCAATTGTCGCATCCCGCCCGAAGGTTTCGGTATCTCCACACACCGCACTGCTTGTGGTTGATACCTGCCTGATAACAACTCTTCTTTGATTTGCGCCCAATGCTTTTGCAGGTGTGGCTTCAGTTCTTCGACTGTCATCTCATCAACGCCAGCCGCTCCCTTGTTGCCGACCACTTGCTGATAAGCACGGAGCATGTTCCCGCGCGCGACCACTTGTTCCATCAACTGCATACCTTCTGCTTCGGGTGTCTCTTTCCTTGCCGTGACGTTTGACGCACCCCTCTTGGACCCTTGCGGATTCCGTCCGCTACCTTCCAAGTGGGAATCGGGCATCTCAGCCATACTGGTCGGCGTCTGCTTCGTCATCGAAATTCAAGCCCCGAAACTTATCTACGTGTTTGAGCCTTCGTTCAAGTCGCGTGAACTACTATGCTCGCTGCTGACTTCTGCCGCCTCATCAAGTCGCCTCTCGACGACCCTAGCCCAGAGGCAAGGTGACAGACCTCCCCGCGTAAGACTCGTTCACTTTCGGACTTCTACCCGCCACATTTACGTCAAGACTTTCCGTACAGGTATTGGACTTTGAATCACTTTGCCTTCTCATCCAGCCTTGCCGCCTCGTATGTGATTTCTGTTCGTCAGGTCAGTCCTTTGCTTACGGCTTCCTTCAGATTCCACCTCACGATGGACACCCTTGCCGTTCGGCTAACAATTCCCCCTGTTGGGCTTGTAGGAGTCTTTCACTCCCTAGTGAACGCGCCATGTCGGGCGCACAAAGAAAGAGGCGGCTCGAAAGTTCGAGCCGCCTCTTTGTCTGATTCGTCAGCCGGGATGGCCGACAAAGTATCACACGGCGAATTCCCGCGCCAGTATTAATTCCGCTTTACGGAGTTCGTACCGGCCGCGTCCCAGATTGCCTTCGGGTGCCAGCGCCAGCACCACGAAGTATTCACGCGTAAAGACGCGTGCGATGATGCTCATATCTTCGAAGACGATGACGAGTTCGCGTAAGTTTCCATGTCCCGTATCAGTGCCCGC
>JANOGZ010000704.1:0-6504 GCA_031406255.1 Pyrinomonadaceae bacterium
GGACGTGCTCTCTGGAGTGTGGCTGACCGGTCCCGATGTACCTCATAACCTCCGGATCAGACCGGATCGCGACGAATTCATCCAGATCCTCGCGTGTAAATATACGCAGGCGAAGCCGCCGAGTTTCGATTTCGGGCGCCCGGGCGTTCATCGCTAGTCGCTGCCGGCGATGACCGCGCGTTCGTGCTGGAGTGGCGTTTCGTGTGCGCGCATATCTTTCGAGGTGGTCTCTTCGCGCATACGATTCTCATAGGCCGCGCGCACGAATGAAGTGAAGAGCGGATGCGGGACGAGCGGTTTCGATTTGTATTCAGGATGAAACTGACAACCGAGAAACCAGGGGTGAACATCGCGCGCGAGCTCGATCATTTCGATGAAGCGGCCATCAGGCGATACGCCGCTGAAGATCAATCCGGCCCGCTCCAGCTCGGCGCGAAACTCGGGATTGAATTCATAGCGGTGGCGATGGCGCTCGCTGATCTCGGCCGCGCCCGCATAAACCTCGCGCGCCAGGCTTCCCGCGGTGAGCTGGCAGGGCCACGCGCCGAGACGCATCGTGCCCCCCATCTCCTCAACTCCGACGAGGTCGCGCAGCTTGAAGATCACGGGGTACGGAGTCGAAGGATCAAATTCGGTCGAGTCGGCTCCGGTCAGCCCGCACACCCCGCGTGCATATTCGATCACGGCCGTCTGCATGCCGAGACAGATACCGAAATAGGGCGTTCCGGATTTGCGCGCATAGGCGATCGCGCGGGTCATGCCGGAGATGCCGCGTCGGCCAAAGCCGCCGGGCACGAGGATCGCGTCGAAGTCGCGCAGGCGGTCTTCGTAATCCTCATCCATCAGGCCTTCGGATTCAACCCAGCGCACGTCAACACGTAAATTGCACGCCACGCCGCCATGCGTGAGCGCCTCGCGCAGAGACTTGTAAGAGTCCTCAAGCTCGACGTATTTGCCGACGATACCGATCGTCACCTCGCCCGCCGAAGGATCGCGCACCGTGGCGACGAGCTCGCGCCAGCGCGTCAGATCACTGTGCGGGGCGCGCCCGCCGAGCCCGAGCGACGTCACGATCAGCTCATCGAGGTCCTGTTCGTGGAACGCGAGCGGCACTTCATAAACCGTGTCGACATCCTGCGCGGCGATCACGGCGCGCTCCGTCACGTTGCAGAAAAGCGCGATCTTCGAGCGGAGGTCGCGCGAGAGCTGCCGCTCCGAGCGGCACAGCAGGATGTCCGGGGCGATGCCTATCTCGCGCAAGTCTCGGACGGAATGCTGCGTCGGCTTGGTTTTGAGCTCACCGGCAGCGGCGATGTAGGGCACCAGCGTGAGATGGACAAAGAGCGCGCCGCCCGGCCCTTCCTCATTTCCCATCTGGCGGATCGCTTCAAGGAACGGAAGCGATTCGATATCACCGACCGTCCCCCCGATCTCGACGATCACGATATCGGGCTCATCACCTTCGGCGCCTCCGCTCGGATCCCCGATCGCGCGCACCGCCTTTTTGATTTCGTCCGTGATATGAGGAATAACTTGAATGGTTTTGCCGAGGTAATCGCCGCGCCGCTCCTTTTCGATGACCGACAGATAAATGCGTCCGGTCGTCCAGTTATTGGCCTGCGATAAACGGGCGTTGGTGAAGCGCTCGTAGTGGCCCAGATCAAGGTCTGTTTCCGCGCCGTCATCCGTCACGAAGACTTCGCCGTGTTGAAAGGGCGACATCGTGCCGGGATCGACGTTGAGGTATGGGTCGAGTTTGATCAGCGCGACGCGCAAGCCGCGCGCTTCGAGCAGGCAGCCAATCGAAGATGCCGCGAGTCCCTTCCCCAGGCTCGAAACCACCCCACCCGTCACGAATATGTATTTAGGCATCGCCTTCCCCTTGCATGCTGGATGATATTTAATCCCTCGCCGTCGGCCCGGCTTCCGGTTTGTCGCCCGTTTCCTGTTCCCCTTCGTAATACCCCTGCCGGTAATCTTCCTGCACTTCGAATGCTTTCTTCGCGCCCGGTTCCAGAATATTCTGCAAACCGATCACGGATGCGCCGAGCGTTCCGCGTCCTTCCGCAATACGCTTTTCGTATTCCTCCTGCGTGATCGACTCCGGCGGCGCGCCGAGACGCGCCAGCCCGAAGAGGCCACACGCCACGATCAACAGAATGACGCCGAGTCCGATCCAGTCGCTCATGATCTCCTGGTTCCTGCTGTCGAATCGGGAGCCGCCTCTCGTGAGGCTCAGAATTCGAGCTTTTCGCCCTTCGATGCTTCGATGATGGCGCGCACGCGCTCCAGGTCTTCTTCCGTGTCGACACCGATTGACGGCGCGGACGCTTCCACGACGCGGATCTTTATCCCGCGCTCGAGCATGCGGAGCTGTTCGAGCGACTCGGCGCGCTCAAGCGGCGAGGCCGGCCACCGCGCGTATTCTAACAAAAAGCCTCGACGATAAACATAAAGGCCCGTGTGCTTACGAAACCCGGCGACAAGCGCCGGCTCCTCGTCGAGGGCCGCGGCGAGCGTTTTGTGCCGGTATACGGCGTCGCGCGGGTACGGTATCGGCGAGCGCGAGAAATACAGAGCATATCCGCTTTCATCGACCACCACCTTGACGATATCCGCGCTTAAAACGTCCGCCGGACGCTCGAATGCTTCGCTCGTCGTGGCCACCAGGAGCGCCGGATCGTCCACCACTGCCCTGACCGCGAGTTCGATCGTTTGCGGTGAGATCAGCGGTTCATCGCCCTGCACGTTGACGATCACATCTTCAGTTTCATCGAGGGCCTTGCGGGCGGCCTCGGCCAGCCGATCGCTGCCGCTCAAATGATCGGCACGGGTCATCACCGCCTCAAAGCCTCCTTTGCGCACGGCTTCGAAGATGCGGCGGTCATCGGTGGCGACGATCGCGCGCCCGACGCTCGGCGCGGCCAGAGCGCGCTCGATGACATGGAGAATCAGCGGTCGCCCGGCGATCGGAAGGAGCGGTTTGCCGGGCAGGCGCGTCGAATTGTAGCGTGCGGGGATGAGCGCGATGGCCGTTGGCCGTTGGCGTGTATCCGTGTGGCTCACGGGAGCACAACATAACGTGGCGCGCACACGCCTGTCAAACAGATGGGCGGCATTGTTATTGAAAACAAACGCGCGTGTGGGGCAGAGGCGCGGTTTGACAGCGCACGTCGAGCGGGCTACCATGCCAAATTCATGGCTTTTTCCGAAGCCCACACGACGTTTTCACCGAATCCGATACGCGATATTGTCAAGCAGGACACGTTAATGCCTCAGTTTGCGATTATTGAAAACATCATTGAACTTGTTGGCCACACGCCGCTGCTGCATTTAACGCGCTTTTCGCATCCACCGCTGGCAGACGTCTATGCCAAGCTCGAATACCTTAATCCTGGTGGTTCAGTTAAAGACCGCGCCGCGCTCGGGATGATCCTCGATGCCGAGCGGCGCGGAATCCTGCGCGAAGGCTCGACCATCATCGAGCCGACGGCTGGCAATACCGGGATCGGACTGGCGCTGATCGGCGTCGCGCGCGGCTACCGCGTCATCCTGTGCGTGCCGGAAGGATATTCCCGCGAGAAGATGAAAATCATGGAAGCGCTCGGCGGCGAGATCGACTACATCCCGAAAGAACAGGGCATGCAGGGCGCGATCACGCGCGCCCGAGAGCTCGCCGAGACGACCGAAAACAGCTTCGTTCCGCAGCAATTTGAGAATCCGGCCAATCCGCAATTTCACGAAGAGACGACCGCGCAGGAGATCATCGAACAGATGGAGGGCCGCATTGATGCGATCGTGATCGGCGCGGGCACGGCCGGGACGTTCACGGGTGTGGCGCGCGCCGTCAAAAAGATCAACCCGCGTGCGCTCGCCGTCCTCGTCGAACCCGAGGGCTCGATTTTCGGCGGCGGTCCGCCCGGCTGTCACAAAGTGGAAGGGATCGGTCAATCGCAGTTTGTGCCGCCCAACCTGGACGCGAGTATGGCCGATGAGATCATGATGATTACCGATAAAGAGGCCTTCGCCGCTGTCCGCCGGCTCGCGGAGACCGAGGGCGTGCTGTGCGGCGGCTCTTCGGGGGCGGCGGCGGCGGCGGCGCGCCGGATCGCCGAACGGCTCGGCCAGGGCAAGCGTATCGCGACGCTCTTTCCGGACGGCGCCGAACGCTATATGAGCCAGGGGATTTTTGATTAGAAATTAAAGCGGATTCGTGTTAGAGATACTCTGGTTTCCTGTTCTTTATCTGCAAACTCAAGCGTTTACCATTATGGGCTTTTCGACACTAGCGATTCATGCCGGCCAGGACCCTGATCCGGCCACCGGATCAGTCACCGTTCCGATCTACCAGACCTCAACTTACGCGCAGGAAGGTCTCGGCAAAAACAAAGGCTTCGAGTATGCGCGCACGCAGAACCCGACGCGCCTCGCCCTCGAACGCAACATCGCGGCGCTCGAAGGAGCGCGCTTCGGTTACGCTTTTGCTTCCGGAATGGCGGCCATTGACGCCACCCTCAAGCTCATCAAAGCGGGCGAGCACGTCATCGTTTCCGACAATACCTATGGCGGCACGTTTCGTCTATTCAGCCGCATTCTCTCGAACTATAATATCGAGTTCAGCTTTGTCGACACCTCCGAGACGGCGAACGTCGAAGCGGCGCTCAAGGCTAACACGCGGATGGTTTTCCTCGAAACGCCGACCAATCCGGTGATGATCGTCACCGACCTGCAGGCCGTCTCCGACATCGCGCACAAGCACGGGGCGCTCGTCGTCTGCGATAACACCTTCATGTCGCCGTACCTCCAACGGCCGCTGGAATTAGGCGTTGATATTGTGGTTCATTCAACCACCAAGTACCTGAACGGTCATTCGGACGGCGTCGGCGGCATCGTCGTCTTAAACGATGAGAAGAACGCCGAGTGGCTCGGCTTTGTCCAGAACAGCGTCGGCGCGATCCTCTCGCCCTTCGATTCCTGGCTGGTGATGCGCGGCACCAAGACGCTCGCCCTCCGCATGGAGCAGCATGACCTGTCGGGGCGCGCGGTCGCCGCTTTTCTGGAGGAGCACCCGAAAGTCGAGAAGATTTATTATCCGGGGTCTGTTTCGCATCGCCAGCACGATCTGGCGAAAAAACAGCAGCGCGGCTTCGGCGGGATGGTCGCGTTTGATGTCGGCTCGCTGGAACGCGCCCGCACCGTACTCGAAGCCGTCCGGCTCTGCACGCTTGCCGAAAGCCTCGGCGGTGTGGAGACTTTGATTTCGCATCCGGCGACGATGACGCATGCCGCGGTGCTTCCAGAGACGCGCGCACGGATCGGTATTACCGACGGGCTCGTGCGCATCTCCGTCGGTCTTGAAGATACGGATGACATCATCGCCGATCTGGATCAGGCATTGAGTAAAATCTAGCGTCGCCGGGTTCCGGCTGTGTCGCCCAGAGGCCGCATCGGTATATTGAAATAAAGCGCGCCACAGAAGATTGTTCCTGATATACCATCTGACTACGTATGGCTCGCGCCACATATGATCCTAGAGCTTCACGCACAAACTGATGTCGGTCGCATCCGCTCCGGCAACGAAGATAATTTCCTGGTTCTTGACCTGTCGACCGCGACATCCTGGACAGGTTCGGACGGAGGGCAACCGCCCGATGGCTTACGCCGCTTCGAGCCGGGCCCGAAGGGTGCGGTGCTGGTCGTCTCAGACGGGATGGGCGGCGCGCTCGCCGGCGATGTCGCGAGCCGGATGGCGGTGGAAACCGTCCGCGACATGCTCGCCGGCAGCGAAGGGGAGGAGGCGGGCGGGTGCGGCGACGACGCGCCACTCGTGGAATGCCTGCGCAACGCCACCGATTACGCCAATTTCGCCATTCACCGGCGAAGCCAGGAGGATTCCAGATGCAGCGGTATGGGAGCGACGCTGACGGGTGCGGCCGTCACCGGCGAGACTCTCGATCTCGTGCAGGTCGGCGATAGCCGCGGCTATCTCATCCGCGGCGCCGAGATCAAGCTGGCCACAAAAGATCAATCGCTCGTGCAACAACTCGTTGATGTCGGGCAGATCAGTCAGGAAGAAGCCGAAACGCACATGTTTCGCAACGTGATCCTGCAAGCGCTCGGGGCGCAGAGCGAGCTCACGCCCGTCACCTGCCGCGTGCGCCTGAATCGGGGCGACATACTGCTTTTATGCAGCGATGGTTTGTCGGGCAAGCTGCACGCGGAAGATATGCGGAGTATCGTCGCGGCCAGCGCGGGTGATCTTTCGGCGGCCTGCGCCGCGCTCATCAGCGAGGCCAACGCGCGCGGCGGTGAAGATAATATTACCGTCGTGCTCGCCCGCTTCAGCGGCGATGACATCGCCCTCCCCGGTGCGCAGGGTATCGCCATCGAGACTCCCACGCTCGATGGCGACAATACGCTCGGCGGGGATGAAGACACGACCGAGAACCCCTAGGTCCTCAACTCCGGCTATTGAGCACCATCAATACTTCGGCACGACCCGCC
>JANOGZ010000723.1:0-1047 GCA_031406255.1 Pyrinomonadaceae bacterium
CGACGTGCTCCACGGATATCTCGGGATACCGAATCTGCTGACCATATTTTTGCCAAGCTCTTTCCACGGATGATAGTTTCTAACTTCCCCCTTCTCTGTGTTGCCGGGGCGAACAGAAAACTCGACAAGACGGTGGCCGCAACGACATATAATTCGCTGTTACAGGCAAGAATTTCTAGCGCAGTCTGAAAGGAGTTTGTTTTCTTGCAGCCTTCCTCTGATCTCAAGCACGCCGGACAGAGTTCTCGGCCTTTATCTTCCGCGCCGAAAACCACCTGGAAAACAGTTGTGTCGCCCCGGCCGCGCCGAAAACGATCAGCAGTACCCAGAAGGGATAGCGCATCCGATACAGCGTCCCGAGATTAACGACCACCAGGCCCAGAGCAACTAGTCCTGCTCCAATAATGAGCACCAGAAGCCAAACCGGGAGGCGCCGCCGCCCCGACCATATGCCAAAGAGCGCCAAGACCTCGATCAGGTACATCACGGAGGTCTCCAGGCCGCCGAGCAACCTCCCCGCCCGCCCGACCTGGATCCCGGAAGCAAACCACATATCAGGAAAGGGGGCAAATAACCCGATAATTACGGCGCGCGGAAGGTACCGGATGATGTCGGCCGTGGCTGCGAATTGCACGTCAGCGTCGATATTAGAGCCGGCATTTGGGTACCCCGTTGCGAACCTTTGACGCAGCAGTGCGATCCGCTCTATCACGCCACCCACGGAGAGTTGCTTCAGGGATGGGTTCGATTTTTGAAATGTTTCAAGCGAGCGAGGAACGCTTACAGTAAACACTAATAAGATGGCGACGCCCACCAGATTTCCGACCAGAATACGCCGCTCGCGTATTTGTCTGATCAACAGCAGACCCGCACCGAGAAATACCACGACCAGCGTCACCTCCCACATCGAGCTCTTGGTGAGCCACAGCAGGGTGACGGCCAGTCCGCCCGTCGCTCCCGCCGCAATCCCCTCGCGCCATGTATAAACCCTGTTCAGCCAGCGCGTACTAATGAGCACCAGCATCAGCATCGCGGCGATGAAGAGCG
>JANOGZ010001073.1:0-2643 GCA_031406255.1 Pyrinomonadaceae bacterium
GAGGGGCGGCGGACATTAGCCGGTGGCAAGCAGGTTCCACGAGACTGGCGCGCCCCGCGAGGGGCACCGGATTGTGCGTGCGAAGTCCGGCGCCCCTTGCCGGGGCGCGGTCTTGTTTGACACGCGCGATCCGGTGGCGGCGTTCGCATGCGCTCACTTGCCACCGGCTAAGTTCCGCCGCCCCTCACGGGGCGTTCGCTTACATCGAACTGACGTGAAGTTAATACTTCGCGCGTGTGGATCAGCTGCACTGGCCGACACGCACCGTATCGGGAGGTATTTGGCAACAGCTCTAGTCGACCGTCAATCAACCCCTCAATGATGAGCATTGAGATTCATTTACAGGCTCGGGGTTTTAGTCTCGACGGCCCATTACATGAAAGAAGTCACATCGTCACTGGAACGCGATCATGGTTTGCGCCTCTTGAAGTACAACGCGCTGGTGGCTCCCTGTCTGATCTCAAGGGGTCCCTGCCCGACCATCTCCCAACCTTCTCCTCCAAGCCTGGCAATTGTCTTTGCCAGCGCCGCTCCATTCCCCTCTGAAGCAGAAGCCTTCACCTCGACGACTTGAACACCCGAATCGCGGAAAAAGGAGATCCAGTAGATCCCGCCTCTACTGGAGGCGACATAACCCGCCTTGCTCAGCGCACAATATTCCCACTTCTGTCCGCCACTCGCCTCCGACTGCCGGGCTTGAGTTGAAGTCACGGTGAGGAATCTGCCGACAGCGCCGCGCCTGACAGTCCGCCAGCTATGATCAGTAATAGCACGAGCAGGCGCCGTTTATTGTTCATAAAATCTCCTCCGATGCTGATAAACCGTCGCTTCGTCCTAATCCACGGCGAGCGGTCACTACTAGTACTCGTCTGACCCCTGCACCCAGATGAACGATTGGATGTCGATCATATCGCGCGGCCGCAAGTCGCGCAGATCCCGTCGCACGACATCGGCAAACTGAAGAAGGCTGGCGTAGGTGTCCCAGGACGGGCGCGATTGGTAGTGAAAGTCGAAGCCGTACGCGCGAGCCGCGGTGCGCGTGACGTTCGGTTTCAGGAAGATGTGTGTATCCGGCAGCGCGATGAATCCGAAAACCGTGACGACGGGCCAGGTAAGTACGCGCGTCTGTTTCCGGGGCAACGCGGCGACGACCTCACACCAGCGCTGGAACTTCACGGCCGCGCCTCCCGTCCCGTAGATGAAGTCGTAGAGTCCCGTCGCGAACGAGCGTGCTCCGGTCGGCGACTTTACGGCGTCGCGCAGAGCCATCTTCTCGAAGGAGAAAAGGAGGTTGGTTCGCGATTCGAGCCTGACGGCGCGCGCGGCGATTTCGGCGAACTCGTCGTCCCGGAGCAGCGAACGGTACGTGGCGCGATCAAGCACGTCGTTCCACTGCTCGTGCGCCTCCCACTTGTAGCCCCGCTCCCAATCGAGATAGGTCTCGTCCCGGAATCCTCCGGGGAAGAACCGAAGGAACTTGCGACGGCAGCGTAGCGCGCCTGCCGAGATCGGGACGGATCGTCCGGGGCGCGACGTCTGGCGCTTGATGCCGAGCTTGCCAGTGGCCATTGCTCCAACCTCCGTGGTCGCCGGTCGCTGGCACGGTACCGACCGCCTGATCTGTCAGCGGCCCGATACGTGCTACTGCCTGACGCCGGCACGCGCCGGCCTGCCATGCAAGGCGAAAGACAAGAGATTACCGGGTTGCGCCTCTCGCGCCCGGACTTATCAGAAACACCCGCGCGATGAGTTCTTACTGATTACTATATGATCACGCTCGATCGGCGCCTGTCTCCGGCGACTTTGCTCTGACGCGCTGCTCGAACCGCTCCATATTGATCGGAGCTCGCACGTGGGTGCCCTCTCCAATCTTCTCAACCCCATCGTGCGCCTCGACGGCAAAGACAATCGTATTGTCGCTGACAGACATCACCTCGGCCTTCGCCGTAACCGTAAATCCGACCGGTGTGGCAGCCAGATGCTTAATGCTGACGACAGCGCCAACCGAAACCCAGCCTTCCGGCAGGTATCCCTGTATCGCGTCGGCGGCGGTTACTTCCATTAGATAAATCATCATCGGTGTCCCGTAGACTTCCGGCATGTCTGAGTGGAAATGGGCCACCGTCATTTCTCGGGTAACGATAATTGATTTCGTAGCTGAAGCACCGACAGGGATATTTGCGGTTGCTTTCATCGATTCACCTCAAGCTGCAATTCGCTATTAAATATGGGATAAAGCGATTACGAGGTTGATCGGTTGATCGCTAAGCTTTCCACAATATCCATGCCAGGCACAGCCAGCCCGCGAGGAAGGCCAGTCCGCCCAGCGGGGTGATCGCGCCAAGCCATCGCAATCCACTTAAACTCAGCAGATAAAGACTTCCAGAAAAGAGCACGGTGCCGATCACGAAGAACCAGCCGCTGGCGATGACCAGGGTCGAAGGCCACCTCGTCTGTGCCCAGGCGGTCACTATTAACGCAAAAGCGTGATACATCTGATAGCGCACGCCCACTTCGAAGACGCTCAGCATCTCAGCGCTGAGACGGCTTTTCAAGCCATGAGCGCCAAAGGCGCCCAGGGCCACCCCGATAAACGCGGAAACGGCTCCGATTGCAAAAAACACTCGATCCATCCCGATCCAT
>JANOGZ010000804.1:0-2545 GCA_031406255.1 Pyrinomonadaceae bacterium
GCAGTGGTGTTTTATCTGGAAGGGACGTCGAATGATCGACGACTTGCCGCAAGCCGGACACCGGAGACGCAGGCAGCGCGCTAGTGCGGTAGAAATCGAGGGACGCTCTCTCTTCACCATGAAGATTCGCTAGCAGCGCGGATGCCCCGAAGATTTAGCTCGGATCGGCACGCGCCCTTCGTAGTATAATTCAAGCAAACATTCCGCACGCATCGCCTCAGTTGAGCAATCAACGCTTGCTGTGACGTTGGCAATGGCAAGTAGCGTTGCGGTTGCTGCCCTCCTGTCGGGAGACAGTGGTTGGGGCTTGCCACCCCGCAGTCAACCAGCAAAATGGCCTCAAGGTTTAGCGGAAATAACCTTGCTTTGCACGGCGAGAGAGTCTCGCGCCAAGTGTCGCATTACGGTAGCCCTGAGAAAGCTGCTCAGACGTTTGGTTAGCAGGGACAAGCGCATGAATTTATTCATCGCGTAGTTGACGGTCTCTCCTGCGGCAATCATATTCTCCCACTGACGGGATGATCAAGGAGCTAAACTTGAACGTCGCGGGTTGAGCATCCGACGCTGGAATTGAGCGGCGCGGAGCACGATATGATGACCACACGGGTTCACGATGAGAGGCTCGCCCATTCCGCGCCCGCACCGATTCGGTCTTGTTGAGCCCACGGGCACAGGCACACGATGCCCGCCGCTACTCCGCCGCCTTTGCCAGAATCTCCTGAATTGCCGGTATGAGTTCAAGCTGTTGAAATAATCCGAGCGACTCTACCAGAACCCAGTCTTCAGCGATTCTTCCATGCGCAATGCGATGAATAACCATCATCCTGATACTTACCCGTTTGCCGGTCGGAGCAAGGCCAAGCCACATGCCGGTGTGCGTGCCTCGCATCACGCTGCGGCTCACCACGTGGTCTTCTTCGGCAATCATTTGCTCGACAGTGAAGCGTAAATCAGGAAAGCCGCGCACCCACTCGGCGACGTGATGTTTTACCATCTCGGGACTTCGCGGCGCGGCGACGAGCTCTGTTCCTGACTGAAGCTGATGTGTCACGCAATCCGCCGCGATTATTTCATCGGCGATGCCGGTATTTCTGTTGTTCCAGAGTTCCCCGTAAAACCGCGAAACGATGCCTCTGGCTTGCTCTTCAGCGGACATGTATCACCCTCTACTACCGTGACCCGAGAAGTGAGCGCACACTGGACGCTCGGAACCTTATCGGCTACCGCCGGCGCTTTTCAGAACAAGCTGCTTCAGAGGGTCATGCGAGGCGCAGTTGCTCAAGCGAGGCGCAGGCATGGCCTCCGCTTATGTCCGGTATGATCACCAGCTCCAGCGCCCTGACACCATCGAGGTCCACGAGATAGTCTTCGACCTCGGAAGTCACGTCCGGCGGGCTGAAGTTATACTGCTGGCGCACAATATCTCGATAGGGCTGCCCGTTGCCGGGTGACCATCGCAGCACGAACTCCTGCGTGCGCTCTCCCCCCACCTCTTCGCGGAACAGCAGGCGGATATGCCTGAATCTCTGCGGCTCGTCGAACAGCAGGCGGATCGTCTGCTCTCCGGATTCTGCCGCCCGCCAGCCCGCTCCGGCGCCGGGTAGCAGCGCCGACTCGACGGGGTGTTCGGCCTCCTCGGATGTGACTTCAACCTGTGCCAGGCGTTCCAGGTTCAACCAGTCGGGATCAGGAGTTGAGGACTCCGGAGAGCCTTGAGTGATTATCCGTTTGCGCATCAGCGTACCTCTCGATAGCTTTGAGACCGACACAAGACAGCAACCTGGGGCTGGAATTCACCAGCGCCAGAAGAGTAAGCATTCAGTTCGAGCCGCGAGGATACATCATCAGCGCCTTCCAGGACGCGCGTCCGACGCCGTGGCCTGGTGGGCGGCGCGCCCGTCTTCGCCTGCCAGGTCCTTACGGACGCGGCTCATTTCGCGGCGCCGCCAAACGACCGATGGACCTTTCCGAGAGGCTGCCCAGATAAAGCATCCCGTCATGTTCCACGGCATTCGTAATCGGTGCGTACGAACCCTCAGACGGGTCTTGCAAGTTATAAATAACCCGCCCATCAACCGCCAGGCCTAAGACGAAACCGTATCGTCGCGGCTCGGGAAGCACGAATTTGGGTAGACGCCAGAAAATTTTTCTGACGAGCGGTCGCGCGAGCAGACTGTCAAAGAATGGCTCTCGCGGCACTGCCAGCGTCAGCCAGAATGTATCTCGCCCGTTAGAGCTGATGCCATCCGGGATGCCCGGAAGATTTTCAATGAACGTCTCCGCCCGCCCGCGCCGTGGGCCGGAAAGCCAGTACCGCTGTACCCTGTACTTACTGCTCTCCGCGACAAGAACAAATGATTGATCGGGGCTCACGGCGACGCCATTTGCAAAATAAAGTTTATCCAACACCACGCGCGTCGTCCCTGATTTCGGGTCGTAAGCGAGCAAGCGTCCATGAGGACGATGCTCCATAAAGTCGGCCATATAATCCGCGGAATAAAATTTTGATGACGCATCACTAAAATAGATAGTGCCGTCGGCGGCA
>JANOGZ010000838.1:0-4399 GCA_031406255.1 Pyrinomonadaceae bacterium
CTGGAGGTCTGTCGTGCCGCCTTTCATGACCTGGGCCGCGGCCGTCATCTTCGTCTCGTTCGTCGGACGACAGCCCGGGGTCGTCTGCGTCACGCCGATGGCCTGGCTGCTGGCCTGCTGGGTCGGCATGTCGTGTGTCGCCCGCTCGCGCAGCGGCGTGAAGCGCTCCCGATTAACCGAAGCGGGGCTGGCCGGCGGCATCTCTGGCCTGCTGCAGGGGCTACTGTTTGCCGCTGTCGCCCCGTTCATGGGCGTCAGGGCGGACGAACGGCAAAAAGCAGTAATACTGAGCGTGGGGATGATAGTTGTGGGAACAGTCGTGTCAGCGGTGCTGAGCATGGCGGTGGGAGCGGCGCAGGATCGGCGGCGGACGGCGAAGTGAGAGGCGGGTAAGGGGCTGCTGAAGATGAGCTGTGATCAGAGCCCGCCCACCAACCGTCCGCCCCGCCTATACGTTGCCTCTCAAGCGCGTAGCAGCGGCGGGCGGCTGAAGCGTCGCGTCAGGCGCTGCCGGTTTGCCAAAACGGGAGAAACTCTCCGGCCTGGAAAGACGTAGTAGCACCTGAGGAGGCTAACCAATATGTACTGCCCATCCTGCGGAATGGCATTGTCGCAGCAGATGAAGTATTGCAATCACTGCGGGGCCCAATTGATCACCACGCGTGAAACTGCTGCCATCGAACCAACAGAAAAGCGCCTCGACGAGTACCTGGACGGGTTATTCTGGATTACTGTCTTTGGCCTCGGGCTGATCCTCGGTGGGATGGCTTTGATGAAGGCGGTTCACCTCAGCGAAGGGCTAATCATTGCCTATCTGATCCTGAGCTCACTGGCATTCCTGATAAACTTTGCGCTGAGCCTCTGGGGAATTCTTCGCATAGTCAGGAGTTCTAAAAAGGCAAAAGGTACCATCCAGGTAGGACAACACGATACCAACGAGCTTGGTCCAGTAAAGGCCCGAACGACTCTTGCCCCTGCGCCACCAAGCGTTACCGAGAATACCACCCGCACGTTTGAGCCGATCTACGACAAGCTAAAAGCCGAATAAAGCGTCCCAGACGCTGACCATCCTTAACTTTTACTGACGCGCGCCATTACATTTCAAGTTTCATCCGTTTCACCTACTTCTGATATAAACCGTGATGGGGCATATTGAGAGCCCCGCTGTCGGGCGGTTCCCTCGAATCATTTGTCAGGCGGACTCTGGAATCACTCAATGCGACGGCTGGAGTGATTAATTGCCCTCAGCGTCCTTAACCCGACCTGAAATATCGCGTCTTCCTGTTCCCGCCTTTCCCTGGCTAATAAATCGACGTAGACCGGTGGTACAAAATCCTCTCGCGGCGTTCCATTTACATGGAATAACTTCTCTGTTGGGAAAGTCACGCCGATTCCCGTATGCGGCAACTTTATGCTGGATGTCGCGCCGACCAGGCGAGCCATTTCAGTGCCGACAACCGTAGCCCTCTTCATCCCGTTCATGCCGATGGCGACGCCTTCTCCCATGCTTCCGGTCCAATGATCCACCAGCACTACGACAGGGGCGTGATAAATAAACGCGCCCCGCGGCGACACCAGCTCTATCCAACTCCTCCTCGTTCCGTACAGACGCTCCTCGACGGGAATACTATGCTTCTGATAGGGCCTATCGCGGCTGATGAACCGGCCCATGATCCCCCTGGCAACCGTCGTATTGCCGCCGCTTGGTGTGTCACGCAGGTCAAGAATCAATCCCCTCGTATTCCTCAACCCGGCAAGCGCGACATCAAACTGCTCGATCAACGCAGTATTGCCAAGAGAGTTGTTTATTCTGATGTATCCGATTCCTCTCCCGACACGGCGGTAATCAAGCAGCGGCCTGTCTCCCATCGCTTCACCGGGATGTTGATCATCGAGGGAGAGCAGTCGGCGCGCCCCGCCGTTGATAACTTCGATAAACCTTTTCTCGTTGCGTCGGCCGGCGAGCAGGATTCTAAGTGCCCAGTTATTTGCCTCCGGGTCGCTGGTGCGCAAGGACTCGCCGAGGCGCTTCCGAACAGCCTCTCCGATTGCCGTCCCATTGATCGATACGACCTGCATTCCCACCCGCGCCCCTGCTTTGGCGGCGCTGGAACGCGGTCTAACCTCAGTGACAACAGCCCGGCCGTCTTTCCATTCGGCCCACATATCCGCGCCTGACGGTACCAGACGAGGAGAAGACGCGGTATTGGTGTTCAGATGGGTGTGGAAGTCATAGAGTTCTTCGAGCGCATCCTCTAACAATGTGACGAAATCTCCAACCGACCTGACGTCTTTGATCCGCGGGCGATAAATCTCCCTGACTTTATTCCAGTCGGTCTTCTTCCGGTCGAAATAAGCGTACTCGTCGAGAACGTTTTTCCAGAGGTAGTCGAAGTCCTCTTCAAACTGCTGCTGCTGCGTGAGGGTCGTTTGCGCGACAGCGACAGGCCCGGCGCAAAGGCATAGGGAGAGGATGAGAGTTAAAAGTTGGATTCTCTGCAATATCAAACCTGCCGTATCGAAATACCATTCCGAGGTGGGCCCGCCTGACGCTGGAATTGACCCGCCGCGCAGACGCCGCCGCCACGGACAGGCCGACGATAAAAGGCATGCCAACTCGCGGCCGGCTCGACTGACTTGTTAGTTATTCTCCCTCGCGCGCTCACTCAACCCACTTGGTCATCAGATACCGGTCGTGATCTATGAATCCTGCCCGGCGGTACACAGCTTGGGCATTTGTGTTCGCTCGCGCCACCTCAAGATGCAGGGCCCTCACTTCATGTTCGCGGCACACACCTTCAACAAACTGTATGCCTCGCTTCCCGATGCCTCGCCCGCGATAACTCTCCCTGACATAAATTTCATCGATAAGGGCATCGCGGCCATGATACTCCAGGCTAAATCCAAACGTTAAGACGATGTAACCGGCGACATCTGCGCCCGACAGCATCAGATACGCCCTCCCTAATGAAGCGTCGGCCAGGATTTGACGGAGCGCTGAGAGGGCCGCAGGCTCATCGAGCGGGAGGTGTTCGTGAACATAAAACTCCCGCATCATCTCTACCAGGAGATCAATATGGCTGGCGTCTGCTGATTTGAAAGTTATCTCCATGATCTACGCACTCGAATTGAAAACCTGATGCTGGAATTGAGCCGCCGCTCGTATGTCGCGTTCAAGCCGAAGAAACCAGAGAACCAGAACGGGATACTGGCGGGGCGGCCGGCTCGACTGACTTGTTCGATTTCCGGCGATACCGAAAGCCGGATGCGCTCAATTACGCACGCAACACATATCCGTAAGCCATATTGTCCCGTTTTTGCGAGAGCCATTTTTTCTGCTCACCGGACAAGTTTGAAAAACCCCATTTTTTCGCATAGTTCAAGAACATGTAGAGCAAACGTAGCCGACAGAAATTAAGAATCTCATCCTGACCGCCGTCCCCCGGCGCCGTCTCTTCCGCATACCCTTCGAGCAATGCTTCCAAAAGCCCTTTCGCCCCCGCTCGCCAACCGTGTGGATAGATCGTAATGGCGAGATCGTAAACATACCAGTGGTAACAGCAGTCATCGAAATCGAAGACGGTCACGAGATTATTTTGACACCGAAGGTTTGTGACGCCAAAGTCACCGTGAATTAAACCGAATGACTCTTCACTTTTCGGGAGACCAGACAAATACTCCATCAGGCGGCGGTACTCCGTCCACGCCGCCTTCTCTGATTCCGGCAGGAAATCTTTTATGCGGCGGAACAATATGTCTTCATCCCACTGAAATCTGCGCCTCTCTTCAGAAAGCGGATAGCTTTTGGATAGAGCGTGGATACGTCCGAGCGTCCGCCCGCGCAAACGGAAGTGTTTCCTATCAGCCTCGTCAGAGCTGAAAAAGAAACGTTCCCCTGCTGCCTCTTCGAAGGCACAGGCGAAAAAGGATTCATTACCGTCCTCCACGATCTCCACATCTCGCCCATTCACCGAGATCACAGGAAGACTGACACTGACATCGCCACGATGCAAATACCTGATAAAGTCCAACTCGGCTTCTATTTGCATTCGCGTGCGGTGAAAAGATGGCGTGAGCCTTAGATAGAGCCTTCTTCCCGACTTCATAAAGCGGCAAACGTAATTTTCCGAAACCCCGACGAATTCAAGAGAGGCCGGTTCGCCCTGCCATAACTTCAAAGCATCGCGGGCAAGCTGTTCTCTGTGATCTGGGTGCGCCATGAGTGTGAGAAGGGGAATCGTAAGCCATCAGCCATCAGCGGTCAGCCGGTCATGACATAGCTTGCTCACCCGATTTTCTACGCTATGCTTGATCCGCAGGTATTTCGTATTGCTGACCGCGTTCAAGCGCGTATCGTATGATGTCCTTTGTTCCGTTCAGATCGTCAGACTCCGCTTTT
>JANOGZ010000842.1:0-2114 GCA_031406255.1 Pyrinomonadaceae bacterium
GGCGGACCTCCGGCGATTGGAACCTGATGGGGTACGACCTGACGAATGTCAGGGGGTCGGGCCGCGATGGGCGGTCGCCCTGCCCCGTGTCCTTGTGGATGCGATAGCTCGCAAACGCCGCGAGGCGCGGGTGCATCTGCACGTTCGCGTTGAAGAAGAAGTAGTTGTCCTTCATAAAGTAGAGGCTGCGGCCCGCGCGCGGGTCCGGAAGCTGCGGCGACGGCGGGTTGTTCAGGAAAAAGATGATCTGGGCATCACTCTCGATGCTGGTGCGCGTGTAGCCGGCGCTCAGCGTGTACCTGTAATTCGGGGACCAGTCGACGGACCCGCTGAAGACGCGGCTGCTCGTCTCGACGCCGAAGGGCGACGCCGCGATATCCTGCACCCCGGAGCGCAACTCGCCGAAGATCGTTTGGTCGCGCACGTCGAGGCCGGGGTTGGTGTTGTCCTTCGAGATGAAGGACAGGTTGATGTTCAGCTTCGGGCTCGGGGTGATGCGGTTGCGCACGCGGAAGTTGATCGTGTTGTAGTTGTCCACGCGCGTAAAGACGTTGTCGGCCTCGCCCCGCTCGAAGTCGAAGTAGACGTTCCAGATTTTGACGGGGCGCGCCTTGAAGCCCCCGAAAAACGAGTTGGACTTGGTGTCGGTCACGTCATCAAATTCGTTAGTCTCGCTGGGCGAGGGCAGGATCGCGCCCGTTCCCGTGATCTTGATGCTCCGGTCGGTGAAGCGGTAGCCGAGGTGCATCGAGAGGCGCGGGCCGAACTGGTAATCAGCTTTGATCTGATTGTGGAAGCGGCGGTACTCGAGGATGCGCTCGATGGGCACGCTTGTGACGGTTGGAAAGGGGGTGATGATCGTCCCCGTAGGGCGGCGCAGGAACGCCAGCTCGTTGTAGATGTGGCCGCCGTCATTGCGGAACGTGTTGGCGCGGAACGTGTCGGAGATTCTCAGCTTGTCCGTCACGAGCAAGGTCACGCCGAAGTCCGCGAGGTGGTTCGGGCGCTCGGTCTCGCCCTCGAAGGCGCTCACGTCGCGCTCGATGGTGTTGCCTGACTGGTTACGCCCTGTATACGTCTCGGCCAGCGCGAAGCGCGTCCGCGACTTCGAGTATGTGTAGCGCGCCACGATATCGACGCGCTTCTGGATCAGGGTGTGGGCGCTCGCGCGCGTGTAGAGGGTCCGGCCTCGGGTCGGCACGTCGCGCTGGAAGGTGTTCAGGAAGGACGTGTTCGTCCGGTTGTTGCCGATGTTGGGACCGCCGATCGAATACGTCGAGTCGTCGCGGTAGTAGCGCACCCCCTGAAGGAATCCGAGGTCGAGACCGCCGACGCGGGCCTCGACGCCGACACGGTACTCGTCGGCCCGGGTCTTGACGCGCGAGAGGATCGGGAACTCGTCGCGGATCGCGTCGTAGGTCGTCGTCCCCGGCCCGCTATTACGGTCCATCGAGTAGCCGAGGGTGAAACGGAAGTTCCGGTTGAGCGGCAGCAATCGCAGGTCGAAGTCGCCGAACTTGTGCTTGGTCTTCGTCGTGTGCTGGCCGAGGGCGAGGTTCAGCAGGCGGTTGTCGTAAGCGACGCGGCGGAAGTTGGCGTTGAAGCGATACCAGCGGCCCTTTTCCACGTTGACGCGGAGCGACCCCTGCGGGTCGGCGCCGAAACCCGACGAGTTCACCAGCAGCGTATTGAAGAGCGGGCCATCGCCGTTCTTCGCCCGCACCAGGAAGCTCGAGTCGAAGATGCGGAAGCCCGGCTGGTAGTTCAGGTCGCTGCGGTACTTGTCGTGGTTACCCTCGACGCTTGCGGCGCGCAGGCCCACCTCGATGCCCGAGATCATTATGTAACTGCCCGCCGCGACCCCTTCGCTCGGGGTCGCCGGCTGAGTGTCTGTGCCCGGCCCCGAAGGGGTCGGCGACGGAGTGGGCCGTGGCGTCGCGCCCGATTGCTGCGCCACTGGCTCCTGCGCCGCCACCGCCTCCGCGCCCGCGAGCACGAGACACAGCAGAGAAGACAGGATGAAGGCAGTTCTGTTTTTCATGGTGACCGTCCTCGCTCTCTTTATCTAATGTCTCTCGCCTCCCTGCATCCGCGCGCCTCATCTGAAGAAGAAC
>JANOGZ010001079.1:0-1170 GCA_031406255.1 Pyrinomonadaceae bacterium
CGCGGTCGGGTGCATGCTGTTGTTAGACAGCAGCTGTCGCTGAACGCCGATGACTTCTCTCTTACTTCCAATATTCGACAATGTAACTACAGCGGTTCGGCCGCCGATTGTTGCGCCCGATGAAGCAGTGAGCTTTGTGCCTCTGAGCCAATGCTAAAGCTGCCTCGGCATCCTCTTTGTTGTCTAATACGAGCATGCGACTACGCCCGTCCGTTAATAGCCAACCCTTCTCCCCTTCATTCACGATCTGCAAAGATCCGACGTCATACGGGAGACAATCCTCAGCGACAATAGGGACAACCCTCTTCTGCTCAGGAACGTAACTGGCGAGAGTAATTGTCGCTGTCGCGATAACGCAAATCGCGGCAATAGCGAGAGCAGCTTTTCTCATTTCTTCCTCCTACACTCAAGTTTCTGCTGTCTAACGCCCGGCATCACCCGCCGCGCATTCATCCTCGAATCCATCCAAGTTCTCGATGAGAGGCCCGCTATTCGCGGTCGGGTGCATGCCGTTGTTATGCCTCCCGTTGACGTAACTTATGCCATACCATATTTACGATTCCTTCAACGGTGGTCGTGTGTTCTGCCTCCGCATCACTGATTCCAATATTGAACTCTTCCTCGAGCCTCATTACAACTTCAACGGCATCCAGCGAGCCATAATCTGCGATGAAGCTCAGGTTTCGTGCGAAATCATCTTCAGCAGACAGGCGCGATAAATCAACATCGAATTCCTCCTCCAAGATACGCCTCACTTTTGTCACGACATCGACAGGAACACCACGAGACCTGAAATACTTTGCGTAAAAGGTTTGGTCGTCTAGCGGCTCTCGACCCGCGAAAGCGGCTTCGAGCTTCTTTTTCACGGCTCTTGATTGGAAGATTGACATACGCTCATTCTCCTTACGCAATCATAGCCGTTACTGTTAGCCAGAGCGAAGAGGCATAACGCCCGAATTAACCGGGCGCGCAGACAACCTCGAAACCATCCAAGTTCTCGATAAAAGCAATGCTATTCGCGCTCCGGTTCAATGAGTTGTTATGCCGCCCGTAATTGAAAGGGCCTCACCCTTCAATTTTGGCAAATGACGTTAGCGTGACGCACAGTCAGAAGCCATTTGCCCTTGTGCCTCATCCAGATATTTGTATAGCGACGGCGCACGGTTTGAC
>JANOGZ010000857.1:0-1566 GCA_031406255.1 Pyrinomonadaceae bacterium
CGGCGGGTGATGCCGGGCGTTAGATGCTGCGCCGCTGGCGCAAGACTTGAAAAGCAGCGAAGCTGAGTGTCGCCGCTCGCGCAATTGAATGCTAATGAGAGTTGAAGGGTTAGACCCGGCGAGTTAGATTGAATGTTGAATCAAGACGCGAGGCCAGTTGTCGGAAGCGGTGCGCTCGCGGCGAGGCGCGGGGCGCATCGTCTAACTAGTCATCAGACTGTGCGAAAACTCGACGATTTTGAAAATGAGGGGATCTTCAACCCTGCACACGACCTTCAAAACGCGTTATAGGTCAAATTTCAGTACAGGACAAAAATAGTTCTTTGAAACAGCATAAAGCTGCATAAAAGCCATCAAGCAGTTATGCTCAAACAAGATTTGCCGCTAAACATTTCTTGTTGAGGTAACTGCTGATGGCCGACATTCGCCTTTTGGAGCGAACGCTTGCGGAAAATGTATCTTGGAATAAAGCCCGAATCAACTTCTTGGCGAAGTTCACCACGGCTTTGATTCAAGTTAAGAGTGTTTCTCTGGTGCAAGTCTCTTCGGTGATGAGCGGGCGAGCCAAACCAGATTCGCATTACAAACGCTGTCAACGCTTTCTGCGGTTCTTCGATGTGCCGTTTGCCGAGATCGCTTTTCTGGTTATCAAGTTGCTTGGCCTCAATCCTCCGTTTGTGATTTCGATTGATAGAACCGATTGGTATTTGGGTGAAACACCTTTGAATATCTTGATGTTGAGCGTGGTCTCGAAGGGCGTAGCTTTTCCTCTTTTGTGGACGGTGTTGGAGAAGAAAGGGTGTTCTGACACTGCGGAGAGAATCGAATTGTTGGAAAAGTATCGGCGACTTTTCCGCAAAGATTCTATTGATTTTGTGACAGCAGACCGCGAGTTTATTGGTCGGGATTGGTTCTCTTACCTCAGGCGAAAGAAGATTCCCTTTCGCCTTCGGATCAAAGAGAACTTGAAAGTGACGAATGCTCGTGCCAATAAAATGGTCTCTGCGAAGAACCTGTTTCGCACAGAAAAAGCTGGCGTTGGCAGATTGCTGGTGGGTCAGAGACGAGTCTTGGGAGAAGAGGTTTCGTTGATGGGGCTGCGAACCTGTGAAGGCGAATATGTGATTGTGGCAAGCAGTGATGAAACTCAGGAGATACTTTCTGATTACCGAAAGCGATGGAAAATAGAAACACTGTTTGGTTGCTTGAAGACGAGAGGCTTCTGTTTGGAAGAAACACATATCACCGAGAAACAGAGGCTTGAGAAGCTTCTTGCCCTGATGACGGTGGCTTTTTGTTGGGCCTACATAGCGGGTGAGTGGTTGGCGCGCACCAACCCAATCAAGATCAAGAAACATGGGCGGCTGGCTAAAAGCATCTTTCGTCATGGTTTTGATTACTTGCGTCGCATCTTATGCAATCAGGACTGCGTAAGAAAACGTATTGATTTCATTAGACTTTGTAATCTTTTGTCCTGTACTTAGCAACGGCCTACACTCGACCGCGAATCAGCGTGCCTCTCATCGTTAGCTTATGTGGTTTCGAGGCTGAATGCGCGGCGGGTGA
>JANOGZ010001080.1:0-1058 GCA_031406255.1 Pyrinomonadaceae bacterium
TGCGCTCTGCGGCGTGCCCGCGGCACCGGGCCGATTCAGAATGGCACGCAACGTCTGCGCGTTTGTAATCGGATCGGTGAAGATGATTTCGTATAGTACGGAGTTTCCGACGCTACCGTCATCACCCGGCGCAGTCCACGCGAGGGTGACGCTGCGCCCATCTTGCGAAGTGATGTGAAAGTCGGCGATGACGGGCGGTACGACATCAATCTCCGCAGCATTTTGGAGCGCGTTGAAAGCATTCAAGCGGCGGCCGGTGACGGTGTTGGCCTGAATGGAGGGTAGCGTGTCACCGCTATAGATCAGCGCGGCCCGTAACCTTCGCAAGCTGATGTCAGGATATTTAGCACAGACGAGCGCCGCCGCGCCCGCGACATGCGGCGATGCCATCGAAGTACCACTGAAAACTGAATACGTATTGGCAGGAGTGGTGCTTAAAATCGCCGAGCCGGGTGCGCCCAAATTAACCGTGCGCGTACCGAAGTTTGAAAAACTGGAGATATTATCGAAACGGTCCATCGAGGCGACCGCGATCACATTCGGAGCCTCATAGTTTGAAGGATAATGTGGAAGTTGATTGTTGTCTGTAGAGTCATTGCCCGCCGCCGCGACGAAGAGAATGCCCGATCCGTTCAGCGCATTGATCGCATCCAAAGCTGCCTGCGATTTTCCACCACCACCATAACTGTTATTTAGAACACGAATGTTTGCGCCCTTCGTCCCACCCGAACTTACCCATAAGTCGCGCATCATCTTCGTATAGTTGTAAGCCTTGATGATGTTCGAGGTTGAACCACCAGCCGGCCCCAGAACCTTCAGCGACATGATGCTGACCTGCCAGTTGACGCCCACCACCCCGATGCCGTTGTTTCCGGTCGCCCCGATGGTACCCGACACGTGCGTCGCGTGATCGTCTCCATCCTCGTTATCAAAGACCGTTTTATCATTGTGGTGAAAGTCCCAGCCGTTGACATCATCAATGAAGCCGTTCGCGTCATCATCCAGGTTATTACCGGCCGTCTCAGCGGGATTGATCCAGATGTTGGCTTTCAGGTCAG
>JANOGZ010000893.1:0-7937 GCA_031406255.1 Pyrinomonadaceae bacterium
GAGGTTGTGATGAGAAGCCTGTCCTGTTCGCTGATTCTTTTCGTTGTAATCATTTCACCCCACGGCACAAAAACAATGGCACAAAACAAAGACATCCCGGCTCCGCCGCCGGTGGCCAGGAAGGTCGTCAGGAACGACACCTTCCACGGCGGCGCGATGGTTGACAATTATTACTGGCTGCGAGAGAAAACGAACCCTGAAGTGATCGCTTACCTGGAGGCCGAAAACGCTTACACGAACGCGGTCATGAAGACTACTGAAAACTTCCAGGAAGCCCTCTACAGGGAGATGTTAGGGCGCATTAAAGAGACCGACGTAAACGCTCCCTACAGGGAAGGAGACTACCTCTACTATTCGCGCACCGAGCAGGGAAAACAGTATCCGATCTACGCGCGCAAGAAGAGCAGCGACGGCGCAACTGCCCGCGAAGAGGTCACGATAGATTTGAATGAGCTGGCGAAGGGCCACAAATTCTTGTCCGTGGATAGCTACGATGTGAGCGACGATGGAAATCTGCTCGCGTACACGGTTGATACGACGGGCTTCCGTGAATACGCGCTGGTCGTCAAGGACTTGCGCACCGGGGCGGTTCTTCCCGATCGCGCCGAGCGTGTCAGCTCGGTCGCCTGGGCCGCCGATTCCAAAACGCTCTTTTATGTGACGGATGATGCCGCCAAGCGGCCATATCGTCTCTACCGCCACACGCTCGGCAGCAAGCCTGATAATCCGATCTATGAGGAGAAGGATGAACTGTTTCGTCTCTCCGTCGAGCGTTCGCGGAGCAAGGCTTATATCTTCGTCACAGCGAGCAGTTTTACCTCGACGGAGGTGCGCCTTGTGGCGGCCGCCCGACCCGCAGAGCCACCTAAAACGATGCTCCCGCGCGAAGCTAATCATGAGTATTACGTGGATCATCACGGCGATTCATTCTACATACGCACCAATGATGGCGGGGCGAAAAACTTCAAACTGGTGATCGCGCCGGTCGCTAGTCCGCAAAAGTCGTTCTGGAAGGAAATCATCCCGCACCGGCGGGACGTGATGCTCGAGGAGACGGATTTCTTCGCCGACCATTTCGTCGCGACCGAGCGCGAGAACGGCTTGTCGAAGATGCGGATCACGGATTTGCGCAACGGGCAGATTCATTATCTGGAGTTTCCCGAACCGGTCTACTCAGCCGCGCCTGATAAGAACGCCGAATTCAACACCAGGGTCTTTCGCTTCAACTATCAGTCGTTCACCACGCCGAACTCCGTTTACGATTACGATATGGCGAGCCGCAAGCGCGAGTTGCTCAAACAGACGGAGGTGTTGGGCGGATATGATCCGTCTCTGTACAGCTCGGAACGCGTCTACGCGAGCGCTCCCGATGGCACGCGCATTCCCGTCTCCATCGTCTATAAGAAGGACCTGCAGCTGGATGGGAAGCGTCCGCTGCTGCTGCAGGGATATGGCTCCTACGGCTATCCGCTCCCGATCAGGTTCAATTCATCACGCCTGAGCTTGCTCGACCGGGGCGTCATCTTCGCCGTCGCGCACATTCGCGGCGGCGGCGAAATGGGCAAGGAATGGCACGAGCAGGGGCGCATGATGCTGAAGAAAAATACCTTCACGGACTTCATCGCGGCCGCCGAACACCTGATCGCCGCCGGGTACACGGCGAAAGATAAGCTCGTTATTACGGGCGGCAGCGCGGGTGGCCTGCTGATGGGCGCGGTCGTCAACTTGCGTCCCGATCTGTTTAAGGCCGTCGTCTCGCAGGTGCCGTTCGTCGATGTCATCAATACGATGATGGACGCGTCGCTGCCGCTCACGGTGGGCGAGTATCAGGAGTGGGGCAACCCGAACGAAAAAGCCGCTTTCGAATACATGAAAAGCTATTCGCCGTATGACAACATCGCGGCGAAAGACTATCCGACGATGCTCGTCAGAACTTCGCTGAATGATAGTCAGGTGATGTTCTGGGAGCCCGCCAAGTATGTCGCCAAGCTGCGTGCGATGAAGACCGATCACAACCCCCTGCTCTTTAAAACCAACATGGGCGCCGGGCACGGCGGCGCTTCGGGGCGCTACGACTCGCTGCGCGATTCGGCCTTCGACTATGCGTTTATCCTCGGGCAGTTCGGAATTACAAAGTAGAACCTAAGTGGAGCGCATGCTCGCGATAGTTTGTCGGGCCGGGAATAGCTGAGGGGGAGTCTCCGACCGGAGAGCGGATCGGCCCGCCTCAAGGAACGAGGCCGATCCGCTGCAGCAGGTCCTGAAACCCTGGCTCCGCCCGGAAGCGGTCGTAGCGTGGATTGACTCTGAGCCAGACGAGCCAGACGCACCTCTCCTCATAAGCTTTCTGCAAGTAGTCGAGCGCCGGCGCGTGCTCGCCGAGACCGACGTGAATCAGCGCCATGCTACAGGCCGAGATGTAACGCGTGGCTGCTAATTCTTTCAGCCGGTCGAGTATCCGGCGGGCCTTTTCCTCCTGCCCGGAGACGGCGTAGGCATGACCGAGGCCGGCGGCGGCGAGGCTATTATTTTCGGCTTCGAGCAGCGCCGCCTTTTGCAGCTCCGCGACGGCCTCCTTGTACATCCCCTGCTGCTCGTAAGCCGCGCCGAGAATGATGCGCGCGCGCGCGAAATTTTGATCCATCTCGAGCATTTTCCTGATCTGGACGATCGCCTGGTCATACTGGCGCGCGAAGAAGAGAGATTGACCCAGATCCGTATTGATCGGGAACGAGAGCGGATCGAGCTCCTGCGCCAGTGTCAGCTCGGCGACGGATTCATCGAAGCGACCGCGCATCGCCAGACACTCTCCATACCAGTGGTGCGCCGTCGCGTAATTCGGTTTCAATTCGATCGCGCGCTTGAAATTTTGCTCGGCGCGCGGCCAGTCCCAATCAAAGCGATAGTTGATGAAGCCGAGGGAGGTGTAGGCCTCCGCCAGCGCATCGTCTATCTCGAGCGCGCGGCGCGCGGCCGCCTTCGCCTTTGGAAAAGTCTCCTTCGGCGGGAACCCGCCGTGGCCCGCCATCAGATTATAAGCGTCCGCCAGCCCGACATAAGCCAGCGCGTAAGCCGGATCAATATCAATGGCCTGCTGGGCATGCTCGATGGCCTGCCTGAGTCCCCTGACCGTCCTTTTGTTCCAGAAGTGGCGGCCCTTGAGATAAGCTTTGAATGCCTCGGTGTTCTCCGTATAGCGTTTGGTGAGAAGCTTCAGTTCTTCGCTCGTCAGTTTCAAGGTGAGCGCCCGCGCCACCTGCTCCGCGACGCGGTCTTGCACCGTGAAGACATCGGTAAAACTATCGTCGAACTTCTCCGCCCACAGCGATTGTCCGTTCTGCACCCGCAGGAGCTGCACCGTGACGCGAATCCGCTCGTGCGCTCTCTGGATCTTGCCATCCAAAACAATATCCACATCCAATTCGCGACCCGCCCCGAGGGGATTGCGATCCAGGTCTGTGTACTTGAGGATTGAAGTCGTCGGCCGCACGATGATCCGGCTGATGCTGCTGAGCTTGGTGATCAACGCATCGGCTATTCCCGGCCCGAGATAATCGTCGCCACTATCCTGATTCAAATGCGTGAAGGGAAGTACGGCAATGGAGGTGACCGCCGCCGCTGATGCGGTGGTGATCTCGCGCCGCGGCGCAGGCGCCTCCCCGGCGTGTGCGTCAGCGCTTTCATCCGTTACCTCCCGGACATCGCCAACGAACCGATACCCCTGACCGGGAATGGTCATGATATAGCGTCGATCATTTGGACTTTCGCCGAGCGCCTTCCGGAGCACGAAAATATTCTGCGTCAGATTACCTTCTTCGACATAGGTGTTCGGCCAGACGCGCTCGATCAGCTCCTCTTTACTGATCACCCGCTCGCTATTCTGCACAAGCGCCAGCAGAATACGGAAAACCTTGAGCGTCAGCGGGACGGTCTCACCATCGCGGCGCAGCAGACACCTCACCGGGTCCAGCTGGAAAGGCCCAAACTCGTAAAAAATCCTGGGAGAGCTGCCCATAAGAGGTTTGAAGGACTACCCGAAAAATTTTTCGGCGACCATTCTCTCAAGCTGCCTGAGACTAAAGAGCACATTATAAGGACGACGCTTGCAGTTATGGATGAGATTTCCAATTTAAAAGATGGCCGGTGCGGGCGACGTAATTTCCGGCCGCGGGAAGCAGTCACTGCTGTTTCGCGGCCCGCTCAGCGGAGGCATCGCGCCGGATGTCTCACATTATGCGAAACGTCTCCGGCGGCCTGCCACGCGGACATTCCGCTCATCACGATTTCAGGCCGTTTCGTCCCACGGCTCTTCACTTTCGTGACACCAAAGGATTATATTCCCGCCGTCACATCGCGCGCGTGTGTGACAGAGTTCGGCGAGAAAAACCCGCCCACTTTTAAATGCGAGTGCTTCAGACCCGCGGCCGTTCTCAGTTTTCCGGCCGCGGAAGACGTCTCGCGTTAAGCTTCGGCTGTCCACACAAACAGTGAATCTGACACTCTCGGAACAAAACATCCTGGCTGGAACCGTTGCCGGTGACGGGGCGGTTTGGCGGCGTCGTGTGGCGCAGTGGGGAATCATCGCCGCCGTCTGGACGGTCCTCGGGCTCGCTTTTAGCAGCCAGATTTATCTGGGTGCGAAGCTCGGCGAAAAGCCGCTCCCGTGGTTTGAGGCAGCGGCGCCGCAGCTGATCTATTCTTACCTGTGGGCGCTCGGCACTCCGGTCGTGCTCTGGCTCGCCGGGCGCTTCCCCATTGATCGACAACGCTGGCGGCGGCGCCTGCTGATCCACCTGCTGTGCGCCGCGCTTTTCGCCATCCTCATCATGGGCGCGTTCCAGCTCGCTTACCACTTCGTGTTCCTGCAGGGCGTAAAACCCTACGCGCTCATTAATACGCTGCGCACGATCGTCTGGAATTCGAGCGAAAACTTCGGCATCTACGGCCTGATCCTGCTCCTTAATCACGCTTTCAATTACTATAAGCGTTACTCGCAACTCGAAACGCAGCTCGCGCGCGCGCAGCTGCAAGCGCTCAAGATGCAATTGCATCCGCATTTCCTGTTCAATACGCTTCACTCTATTTCGGCGCTCGTGCATAAAGACAGCGACGCCGCCGACAAAATGATTTCGCGCCTCGGTGATTTCCTGCGGCTCACGCTGGAGAATTCCGGCACACAGGAAGTGACGCTGCAGCAGGAACTCGAATTCCTCTCATGCTACCTCGAAATCGAGCGGATACGCTTTCAGGATCGCCTCACCACCCATCTGGATATCGAACCGCAAGCGCTCGACACGCTGGTCCCCAACCTGATCTTGCAGCCGATCGTCGAAAATGCGATCCGCCACGGCATCGCCCCGCGGTCTACGCCCGGCCGGATCGAAATTCGAGCGGAACGCGAGAACGGCACGCTTCGTATACAGGTGAAGGATAACGGGCCGGGGCTGCCGAAGGATTCAGGCCCCGAACAGAATCTGTTCAAACATGGTCTCGGACTGGTCAATACGCGGGCGCGTCTCACCCAGCTCTATGGCGCGGCCCATCGCTTTGAGCTGGCCAACGCTCCGGAAGGCGGGTTGATCGTCACGCTGGAAATACCATCCGGGAGCGCCGCACAGACGCGCCCGCTGTCGCGCTCGTGAAGATGCGCTGAGCCTGAAACGGGACGTGCGCGCCACTGAAAATAAGATGCCTGAACAACTCCTGACGGACGCGAAGCGAATCCGTGTGATAGTCGTTGACGATGAGCCGCTGGCGCGCGATAAGATTCGCGCGATGATCAAGCGTGATCCCGAACTGGAGATCATCGGAGAGTGCGCCAATGGAACGGAGGCCGTCGCCGCGGTTCAGGAACATCATCCCGACCTGCTTTTTCTGGACGTACAGATGCCGGAGATAAGCGGTTTCGCCGTTCTCGAAGCGCTTAAATCCGAACGCTTGCCGCTGGTTATCTTCGTCACCGCTTACGATAAATATGCGGTGCAGGCCTTCGAGGTGCACGCGCTCGATTATCTGCTCAAGCCTTTTGACCGCGAGCGTTTCGGGGCGGCGATGCAGCGGGCCAAGGAGCAGATCCAGCGCGAGCGGGCGGGCGGCCTCGATCAACGCATTCTCGCGCTGCTGGAGAGGCTCAAAGCGGAATCGAAGTATCTCGAGCGATTGGTGGTTAAGACGGCGGGGCGCGTCTTTTTCCTCGATACGGGTGAGATCGACTGGATTGAAGCCGAGGGAAACTACGTCAGCGTGCACACCGCGAAAAAGTCTTATATGCTGCGCGATACGATCAGCAGCCTCGAAACCCGCCTCGATCCGAAAAAGTTTATCCGAATTCACCGCTCGGCGGTCGTTAACATTGATCGGGTACGGGAATTACAATCGTGGACCCATGGCGAGTATCACGTCATCATGCACGATGGCACGCAGTTGACGCTGTCGCGTAGCTATCGCGAGAGCCTCCAGGAAGTCTTAGGAAAAAACCTCTAAACGCAAAGGCGTCTGGCCTTCATCACCACGCGCTTCATCCCGCGGCCCTTCCCGCTCGTCACATAATCCTTCTACACCCCACAGCAGCTATCTACAATCGCCAGTGTGTGAATCCCACATTCGGGATTGGAAATTTTGAGATGCGCCGGGCGACGCCGGCTATTCCGGAGGGGTTTGAAAAAATCTGAGAACATTTGAGAGCCCCGGATGGCACCCGAGAGCAGGCGGCAGCGTATCTGATGAGTAGTCACACGAGAATGAAGAAGCAGGTTTCTCCATTCCGATGCCTTGTCGAAAAAAACTAACGACGAATGCGTGTCCTTCAGGAAACGCTTTCGTCAGGCTTCCGCTGTGGAAGCCTGCGGAAAACAGAAGGTAGGCTCCATTAGCCTCGGGAGGTATTGAGATGATGGATATGGCAGTTTTAGAGCAGGAGAACGCGAGCTTGATGAATGTCTCACGCAAGATCGGCGCGCCGAGCGATGAGGCTTTAGAAAATAGAATCGAGGCGCTGAAAGAGCTAACGCTGGTTCTGTTCAGGCAAGTCGAAGCGCTGGCCGAAAAGCGATCGCTTGATATCACGCGCCGCAGCATTAATCTTTATGACGAAGTACGCCGCTTTGAGACCGAGATCATTCGATACGCACTCTTACAAACGGGCGGTCATCAGAGCCGCGCCGCGCACCTCCTCGGCGTAAAAATAACGACGCTTAACGCCAAGATCAAGCGTTACAACATTCCCTTGGACGCCAGCGTAAATGATACGGCCGATCTGAGCCTTCTCAGCAAAGGGGTCGCCCTGGAAGAGATTTGAAGTCTCATCGAGTAAAGGGACGTTTCATGATGTCGCAGCATTTGATCGCGCATATACCGGAAAGAAATAGACCGGGCGAGCCTTTGGAAGAAGCTGAAGCGCTCGCTTCGGAATCCTCCCTGAGAGGAGACGCGCACAACGCCTTGCGTCTTCTCTCGCAGGCGTCCGCCGCAGCGCCGCTGGCTTTGCCGATCCTCGCGACCGCCGGTGATATTCGCGAGGTCGTGCAGTTTCTCAAGAAAAAGCCGAGGGGCGTCACGATCGTCGAAGCGATGGACGCCGATAAGAAGCGCGTCTTCGAGCCGAGAAAAGTGACGGCCTATGAATTCTGGGGAATCATCACCCGCAGCGGCGACCGGCTGAAGCTGAGTCCGCTGGGATGGGAGTTCGCCTGGAAGCTGGAGCCGGAGGCGCACATTTATCGCGCAGTGCTGGATCGGACGAAGCCTTACCGGGCGGTGCTCGAATGGATATGCGAACAGCGCCTGGAAATCGTCACGCACATCGAGGTCGCCGCCTACTGGCATAACCACCATCCGGAGACGCTCGAACAACACAACGAAAAGACGATCGAAGGAAATGTCGTCTGCTTCTTCCATCTCTGTCAGGCGGCGGAACTGGGGACGGTAACCATCGGAAA
>JANOGZ010000012.1:0-4904 GCA_031406255.1 Pyrinomonadaceae bacterium
CTTCGAAGGCGCTGCGCATCCCGGTCGGGAGCACCGCCGTATCGCCCTTCAATCCGTATGTCGAAGTCGTCGAGGCGCTCAGGCGCTTCGAGGCGGAAGGACAGAATCGCAACGCGCTGCTTTTGATCTCGGATGGACTCGATGTATCGCGCGGCTTTGACTGGTCATCGAGCGTTAACTCGATTGATCTGTCGCGGGCGATCCGTCACGCTAAAGAGCGCAACGTCGCCGTCTACTCTTTCTATGCGCCATCTGTTGGCTTAACGAGCCGGAGCCGGATGGCGGTGAGCTTCGGCCAGAGCGCGCTCAATCGCTTGTCGGATGAGACGGGCGGACGCGCCTTCTTTCAGGGCACCTCGTTTGTCACCTTCGCCCCATACTTCGAAGAGTTGGGGCGAACCATCAACCGGCAATATGCCTCTGTTCGCTAACCGGTAGTGATCATGGGCGCGCTTTGCGCCCATGATTTTCAACTGAACAGCCTTCATTTCAAACGCCGCTCGGGAGCAGACGATTCCGGGCGGCGTCCGCATTTTCCGCGTTCCGCTTGCGGCTGGCGAAATGCTTTGCCGCTTGCCGCCAAGCGATGATAAAGTCTCACCGGCCAGCGGGCCCTTGCCGGATGCCTTTTCGAAGCCGGGGACGCTCAGTCGAGTTCACGCCATGAAGGCAAACAAACCAAGCGAATACTGTCTCATCGTCGAAGGCTCTTATCTATCAGAAGCAGAAGCGGAACATGCCCTGCGAGATCCATTCATTGAAGACTGGGTCGAGCAGACGGGGCGCTTTCGTCTGCACAACCTGAGCGAGATACTGCTCGTACCTGGCGTCGCGCTCGGCACGCTGGGGGTCGTGATGTTGGACGAGGGCGTGTTCGAGATCGCCAGTGTCGACCCTGACCATCCGCTCACCGAGCACAAAGCGAAGGGCGTCGCCGAGGCTCTGCTGCGGCAGGGTATGTTTGATGAGATCGGAGTCGAGTTGCGCGGAGAATATACGGGCGAAGAGGATATGGACGATGATCAACAGTAGAATGCACATCTCGTGTCTGAAGAGATAGTCCAAAAAACCTTTATCGGCGGCCGCATCCGCATCGTGCTCGGCGACATCACGCGCCAGGGTGTGGATGCCATCGTGAACGCCGCCAATTCGACGCTGCTCGGCGGGTCGGGCGTTGACGGCGCGATCCATCGCGCTGGCGGCGCGCAGATTCTCGAAGAGTGTCAGGAGCTTCGCCGCACGCGTTACCCAAACGGGCTGCCGACGGGCGAAGCCGTCATCACGACGGGCGGTCGTCTACCAGCACGCT
Source organism: Pyrinomonadaceae bacterium (assembly GCA_031406255.1). Taxonomy (GTDB): domain Bacteria; phylum Acidobacteriota; class Blastocatellia; order Pyrinomonadales; family Pyrinomonadaceae; genus JANOGZ01. The sequence goes on from JANOGZ010000012.1 coordinate 1,310, forward strand.
ACGTGATTCACACGGTCGGGCCTATCTGGGGGCGCCACGATGGGCACGAAGCGGAATTGCTGGCATCTTGCTACCGTCGCTCGCTCACCCTCGCCGTCGAACATGGCCTCGCTTCGGTGGCATTTCCCGCCATCTCGACGGGCGCTTATGGCTATCCGCGTGATCGTGCGGCCGGCGACTCTTCAGAAGCGATAGCAAACTTTCTCGCCGACAATCTTTCCATTAGAGAAGTAAGCCTCGTCTTTTTCTCGCCAGACGATGCGGAGGTGTTTTTTAAGAACCACAAGTTCCCGAGCGAAAAGTGATAAGGATGATGGGCGGAGAGGGAAAGAATTTTAGCGGTCGCGCCTCTTCGCCTCAGCGAATGGATAAAAATGGTCGAAACCACAAACGAAATCGAGCAGGCAGGAGTTAGCCAACAGCGTTCTTTGCCGGAGACTCTGCGCGCGCTGGAACACTTATCATGGAACTACTGGTGGAGCTGGGCGCGTGATGGCGGAGCAGTATTCCGTGACCTTGATTCAACCGTGTGGGATGAGGTCGAGCATAATCCCCGCCGGGTTCTGGCGGAGACCTCAGAGTTTCGCATGATGAAGATGGCCACTGATCCGAACTACATCGAACGCGTCAGCAAACTCGCTGAAGGTTTTGGTCGCTACATGGATGCTGGGGCACGCACATGGGCGCAGACGGGCGCGCCCGGAATCACGGCCGAACATCCGGTGGCCTATTTCTGTGCCGAATTCGGCATTCACAATTCGCTGCCGCTCTACTCGGGCGGGCTCGGGATGCTCGCCGGCGATCATCTCAAGTCGGCGAGCGATCTGGGACTACCGCTCGTCGCTGTCGGGCTGCTGTATCATCACGGCTATTTTCGCCAGCGCCTCAGCCGCGAAGGGTGGCAGGAGGAGCATTACGGCGAAATCAATCCGGCGGAGTTACCCATCCAGCTGGTGCGGGACGGAGAAGGCGCCCCCGTGCAACTTGAGCTTCTGGTGCGCGGGCGCGGCGTGCGCGTGCAAGCCTGGCGCGTCAATGTCGGGCGGGTCGCGCTTTATCTGCTCGATACCAATATTACGGAAAATAACGAGACCGACCGTTTGATCACCGGACACCTCTATGGCGGCGACCGCGAGACGCGTTGCGTGCAGGAGATGGTGCTCGGCATCGGTGGTATACGCCTGCTCCGGCGTCTACAGATCGAACCTCATGTGTTTCATCTCAACGAGGGACACTCGGCGTTTCTCACGTTGGAGCTGGCCCGTGAATTGACAACCCGGGGCGTGAGTTTTGCGGATGCCCAGCGCGCGGTGCGTGCGCGCTGTGTGTTTACGACGCACACGCCGGTCGCCGCCGGCCATGACGAGTTCGTCGCGCCGCTCATCGAGAAGTGTTTTGGTGAAGCCTATATTCAGTCGCTCGGCCTCTCGCGCGAGGAATTTTTAAACCTCGGTCGCATCACTGCGGGAGATGAAAAAGAACTCTTCGGGCTAACGCCGCTGGCGCTCAGGATGTGCCGTTCGACGAATGGCGTCAGCCGCAAGCATGGAGAGGTGTCACGCGCCCTGTGGAAAGGGATGTGGCCGGAGCGGCCGCTCGAAGAAGTCCCGATCACATACGTGACCAACGGCGTGCATGCGCCGACCTGGGTCGCGCCTCTGATCCGCTCGATCTATGAAAAGCATGCCGGGGAGAACTGGACTGAAGTTTTACACGATCCGCAAGCGTGGATGAGCGCCGTCCAGCACATCTCCGATGAAGAATTGTGGAGAGTCAATCGACTGCAAAAAAAATATCTGATCGCCTTTATCCGGCATCGCCTGTACCACGCGCGCCTGCAGCATGGCGAGAACACGGAGTATGCGGAGGCGGCCCGTACCATGTTCGACCCGGAAGCCCTCACCATCGGCTTCGCGCGCCGCGTCGCCGGTTACAAGCGCTGGAGCTTGATCTTAACTGACCCTGATCGTCTGCACCGGCTGATCAACGATGCGGCGCGACCCGTGCAATTCGTCTTTGCGGGCAAGGCACACCCGCAGGATCGGGACGCGAAGCTAATCCTGCAGCAACTGGCGCGGTGGAAACTCGATCCGCAGGTGATGCGCCGCGCCGTCTTCCTACATGATTATGACCAGACTATTGCGCGCATGCTTGTGCAATCGGTCGAAGTCTGGCTCAACGTTCCGCGCCGGCCGCTGGAAGCGTCAGGCACGAGCGGCGAGAAGGTCGCGATAAATGGCGGGCTGAATCTTTCAGTTCTCGATGGCTGGTGGCCAGAAGGCTATGACGGAACGAACGGCTGGGCCATCGGCGACACGAGCACTTTCGAAGCGTCTCAAGACGAGGATGCGCGCGATGCCGAATCGCTCTATCGCGTGCTTGAAACGCAAGTCGTGCCCACTTATTACGAGCGTGATGAGAGGGATATTCCGCGCCGCTGGGTGGCGATGATGAAGCGTTCCATTGAAATTCTCGTGCCGGCTTTTAATAGCGATCGGATGGTTCGGGAGTACGTGAATAAAATTTACCTGTGAAGCCGTCGCGCGCGGCTCGCGCGAGTGCTAGCGGCCCGACCCCTCGGCGCGGGCAAGCTCCCGAAAAAAAGAGGAGTTCGATGCCGTCGCACGCGCCTCGCAACGTCTCGGGCTTCGTTGCATCGCCGACAGAAGTATCATCAATCGCATGTTCAATCGATCTGACGGGAGCGGCGTCGCGGACGAGCGCTCGGATCCAGTGGCCGCGCTCATCGAGTCCTTTAATCACATATCTGCCGAGGTGACCCGACGCACCGGCAACCAGGATTTTTTTCATCAGCGAAGTTTACGTTTTGCGTTTCTCACGATTTTCGTGAAGCGCTGCATCTCACGTTGAGGAAACTCGCGCCGCCAGTTTTTCGTAAATTCGTCGGTCGAAATACGGCGATGGAGATCGCGCAGCGCCTTCCAGAAGGGTAAGCAGATTTCCAGTTTCGAGCCGTGCAGCGAGAATACGACCCGGCTCGCATCCTGCCGACGATGATGATCAGGATAATGAACGACACTGAACTGCGTGCGCTGATCTTCGGTCGTTAAATTAAAATCTAACTCATCAGGCTCGCAGTTCCACCTGACGCTTTGCTTGCTGTCCGCCTCTTCCGAAAGCACCGCGGAGAGAACCTCGATTAAATCGCGCAGTGAGTTATAGGGCTCATGTGATGCTACGGTGCTGAGGCTTTCTGCTCCGGCCTCCAAACCGAATGACATCCAGCCGCTCTGCGGGCTTTCAAAACTAACGTGGAGAGTATTGTTCATAAATAGTCAAGCGGGCCATAGAGACGCACCGGAGCCGGACTCGCTCTACATCTTCGAGCGAATCTTTTCGGCCATTACTTCTAACGCGCTTCGTTCCGCCCGCGCATGGTTCCAGGCAAAACGGATCTCGTCGCCCCAGAAGCGCGGAACGAGGTGAAGATGAAAATGAAGGACCTCCTGCGGGCGGGCGGCTGAAAAATAGCGGCCGCCAGATCATCTGTCAGATCATACACAGTTTCGATATGAGCGCATGGAATGACCAACACCTTGTAAGATTGGGTTGATCCAGGCTCATGATAGCGAAG
>JANOGZ010000931.1:0-2447 GCA_031406255.1 Pyrinomonadaceae bacterium
TCGCCATTGCCGGAGAGAAGAAAAGAGACCTTCTCATCGGCAACGACGAGGAGGGCTTCGAGATGGCGCAAAATTTTGTCGGTCCGCCAATCTTTGCTCAACTCGATGGCGGCCCGCTCGAGATTGCCGTGGTACTGTTCGAGCTTGCCTTCGAAACGCGTCAACAGCGAAAAAGCGTCCGCGCTGGCGCCGGCGAATCCGGCGAGGATGCGGTCGTTGTAGAGACGGCGTACTTTACGCGCGCCGCTCTTCATCACGGTATCGCCGAGCGTGACCTGTCCATCGCCGGCCATGGCGACGCGACCATCCCGGCGCACGAGTAAAACGGTGGTCGAGCGCACCCTTGTCAGTTGTTTGTTCATGGCTTTGAAACTAAGCACTATAGAAAGGGGCACGAAGGTAAGTCAAGCGCGCGTGGCGGCAAAGGAGTCGCGAACTCAGGAGTGGGCGCGCGGGAGATCGAAGCGGAAGAGTCTTTTGCGCTATCATGATGCGTGTAAAAAACAGGCGATCGAAAAAGGGAGCGGCCTCGCGTCGCGCGGGTCCCTTTATTCGCGCCTGATTTCATCGGGAGCACATATGCGAGGCCCACGACCACTGATTGGCATCACGATGCGCCATGAACTGGAGACAGAGAGATTTTATCTGGCGCGAGACTACAGCGAGGCGGTCGCGGCGGCGGGCGGCGCGCCGGTGCATCTGGCGCTCATCCCGCGCGGGCGATACATCGCCGAGGTGATGGAGAGGCTGGACGGCGTGTTGCTGCCGGGCAGCGCCTCGGACGTGGATCCGTTGCGCTACGGGCGCGAGCCACGGGCGCAGCTGGGAAGCGTGCATCCGCTCAGGGACGAGACGGATCTACTGGTGCTTGAGGAAGTGGAGCGGCGGCGGATACCGTTGCTGGCGATCTGCTTCGGGGTGCAGATCTGGAATGTTTTCCGGGGGGGCGCTTTGATCCAGGATATCCGGACGCAGATGCCGGAGGCGATCAAGCATGAGCAGGGCGCACCGCGCGGGCGTCCCTCGCACCGTGTGCGTTTGCTGGCGGGGAGTCGCCTGGTGGAACTCGCCGGAGGCGAGAGCGCGCTGGTTAACAGCCACCATCACCAGGCGATCGAAGTGGTGGGGGAAAATTTGCGGGCGACCGCCTGGACGGCCGACGGCCTCGTCGAGGCCGTCGAAGATGTGCGTGAGGAAAACTGGGCGATCGGCGTGCAGTGGCATCCGGAAATAGGGTGGGCGGTGGATGGCTTCGCCACCAATTTATTTGCGACATTTGTCGAAGCGGCGCGGGTTTACGCGCATGAGAGAAAGGGCTTAGCCGAAGCGAGCAAGTGAGCCCAAAGCCCTGCCCGCGTCCGATAACGCCGGTGGGTTTGAGATCACGGAATAAGCCGGGGTTTCTCAGGGAAGATAGCGGAGGTGAGGCGTCGCCGATGATGGCAAGTAATCTAAATTTACAGGGGCGGGTGGCGGTGGTGACAGGGGGATCAAGGGGAATCGGGCGGGCGGTCGTCGAGCGCCTGGCGGAAGCGGGTGCGAGCGTCGTGATCAATTACCAGCGGGACGAGAGGGCCGCGACCGAGGCGGCGCGGTCGGCTGAAAGATACGGTGTGGAGGCTCTCGCGCGGCGCGCGGATGTCAGCCGTCGAGAAGAGGTGGAAGAGATGGTCGGTGCGACGCTCGAGCGGTTCGGGCGGATCGACATCATGGTTTGTAATGCCGGTATCTGGGAAGGCGCGCCAGTCGAAGGTATCAGCGAAGAGCTGTGGGATCGCGTCATTGACATAAACCTGAAAGGGACGTGGACGGCATGCCGGGAGGTGGTGCCGACGATGAAGCTGCGGCGCTGGGGACGGATCGTGATCGTCAGCTCGACGGCGGGGCAGCGCGGTGAGACAAACGTGTCGAACTACGCGGCATCAAAGGGCGGCCAAATCTCTTTCATGAAATCGCTGGCGACGGAACTTGCGCCTCATGGAATCACGGTGAATGCGGTGGCGCCGGGCTGGGTCGAGACGGAGATGAACACGAAAGTGTTCGCCGACGCCGCGCGGCGGGGACAGATCGAAGAGACCATTCCGCTGGGAAGGATCGCGACGGCGGACGACATCGCCTATCCCGTGCTTTTTTTGTGCAGCGAGTGGGCGCGGCACATCACCGGCGAGGTCTTAAACGTCAATGGCGGATCCGTTTTGTGCGGTTGAATGCGGCGGCGGGAGCAACGTTGAGAAGGTGCTTGACAGTCGTGACGCGCGGGCGATGATGGCGATGGGGCGCTGAAGAACAACGGGCTGTGACATCCAATGTTTGAACGATATACGGAGAAAGCGCGAAGAGTGATCTTCTTTGCGCGCTACGAAGCGAGCCAGTTCGGCGCACCGGCCATCGAACCCGAGCACCTGCTGCTGGGGTTGATGCGTGAAGATAAGACGCTGACATCGCGG
>JANOGZ010000933.1:0-3281 GCA_031406255.1 Pyrinomonadaceae bacterium
CTCTGGGCGATGTTCAGGCGACCGCCGGAGCGGGATGGGGGTGAGGAGCGCCGTCGTATCGAGATCAGCACGCAACTGGTCTTCGCGGTTGTGATCGTGGCTTATCTCGGCGCGCTGTCGCTCGTCGGCGGCGCGGTGCTGGCGCGCTACATGCTGCCGGTCATACCGCTCGTCATCCTGATCTGTGTTTCGACCCTGCGGCGCCGCCTGCGGCGCTGGCGGCTGGCCGTCGGCGCGATATGCGTCGGATTCGTACTCGCGCTGCTGATCAATCCTCCGCACCGCTTTCCGTGGGAAGAAAATCTGGCGTACCGTGATTTTATTTTGTTGCACATGCGAGCCGCGCGGTTAATATCCGAGAAGTATCCGGACGCGCGCGTGCTGACGATGTGGCCGGCGAGCGACGAATTGCTGTGGCCGCATCTCGGCTACACGGACGAGCCTCGATCGGTAGTGAAAATCGAGCACTTCTCGGCGCAAGAGCTGCGCGGGGCGCTGCGCGAAAAGAGGCCGTTTGACGTGGCGTTGCTGTTCTCCTCTAATTACCCGGATGATCTCGCGCCGGAAGCGGCGGCGCAGCTTCTCGGCGGTCGAGTCATCTACCGCGAAGACAGAAACGGGCAGTGGGTGGCGGTCGTCGAGATGACGAAGAGATGAAACCCCGCTTCCGGGCGGCGCGGGTAGTAGAGAATGATCTCGATCAAGCGCCAGCTTGCGGCCGAAGCCGATGGGCACGAGGCGCGGAAGAGAATAGCCGTGCAGTTCGACGAAAAGCGCGCCTCCTGAGAGCGCATCGGCACGCCGCGAGATGGCCCCCTCGCTCCTGGCCCGCGCGGGTTGTTCTTCGATGTCGACCGCCGCGTTATCAGAGACTATGCCGTACGAATTCTTTCTGGCGCTTCGTTATCTACGCCCGCGGCGCGCGTCGATCGCGACGGCGCAGGTGACGGCGCTGGTCGCGATCGCCGGGATCACCTGCGGCGTCGCCGCGTTGATCGTGGCGCTCGCGCTCGCCAACGGATTTCGTGACGAACTGCGCGACAAAATCCTGCGCGGCACGGCGCATCTCACTTTATTACGCTCTGACGCGGGGCCGCTCTCCGAGTGGCCGGGAATAATCGCCCGGCTGCGTCGCCTCGAGGGCGTCGTAGATGCGCACGCCACCAGCTATGATGGCGCGCTGCTGAGCGGCCCCGAGGGAGCAGGCTACACGATACTGCGCGGCGTTGACGCCCAAGCCGAACGTAGCATCGTGGAGATTCGCCGCACACTCATCGCCGGATCGGTTGAAGATCTGTTTCGTCCTCGTCCCTTGCGGCCGGAGCTTGCCGGCGCGTCGCCGGACGAACAGGACGAGGCCGCGCCTCCCGTCGAAGCCCTGATCGGAGTAGAGCTTGCCAAGCGCACGGGGCTCGCGCGGATCGGCGCCGAAGGTTGGATCGTAACGGGCGAAAAAGCGGCGACGCTCGAAGGGTTTGCGCCGCGTGCGCGGCGCGTGCGCGTCGCCGGAATCTTTCGTTCCGGACTCTATGATTACGATGCGACGTGGGTATACCTCGCGCTTGAGAGCGCGGCGCCTGCTCATCCAACAGACGCGCCGGTGGTGAGGCCCTCTGTCATCAGCATCGAGGTGGATGATATCTACGCGACGGAAAACGTGGCGCAGCAGGTACGCCGGGAGATGGGCGAGCGCTGGACGATCATTGACTGGCGGGAGGCGAACCGCCCGCTGTTTGCAGCGCTCGAGCTGGAGCGGCGCACGCTGGCTATCATCATTACGCTGATCATGCTGGTGGCGGCGCTCAACATCACGGCGACGCTGGTGCTCGTCGTGGTCGAGCGTCGCGCCGAGATCGCGATCCTCGGCGCGATGGGCGCGCGCGCCGCCTCGATCATGTATATCTTCATGATCGAGGGCGAGTGTATCGGAGCGGTGGGCGCGCTGGCGGGCGTCGCGCTCGGACTCGCCGCCTGCTTCATCGGCGATCATTTCGAGCTGGTGCGCTTACCGGCGGATGTCTACGCGCTGAGCGCCGTCCCCTTTCACGCGCGCCCGCGCGACGCCGCGCTCGCCGCGCTCGTCGCTTTCGTTATCAGTCTGCTGGCGACGATTTATCCGGCGCGCGCCGCCGCGCGTGTGCGTCCGGCTGAAGGACTGCGCTTCGAATGAAAAGAGTTTCCGGTTTTGAGTTTCCGGCAGCGCGCCTCGGGGCAGCGGCGGAGCCTGCGACGCGGAATTCCAGACTGGTCGTCGAGGACATCCGCAAATCTTATCGTGATCCGGCCGGACGTGTGATCGAAGTGCTGCGCGGAGTCTCATTTGCGGTGGCGGCGGGCGAGATGGTGGCGGTGATGGGCGCGTCGGGAACGGGCAAGTCAACTTTGCTGCACGTGCTCGGCGGGCTCGAAGCGGCCGATGACGGGCGCGCGCAGTTGGACGCGTTCGACATCACGCGTGCGGAAGACGCTGAGCTGGCGCGTTTTCGCAGGCAAGAGGTCGGTTTCATCTTTCAGTTTCATCATCTCCTTCGCGGCCTGACGGCCGCCGAGAATATCGCCATGCCGCTTTTGATTGCGCGCCGGCCGGGCCGGGCCGCACATGAGGCAGCGCTGGGGATGCTGGAGCGCGTCGGGTTACGTGAGCGCGCCGCGTATAATGTCAGCGAACTCTCGGGCGGCGAACAGCAGCGGGTGGCAATCGCGCGGGCGCTGGTGAGCGCGCCGCGCCTTGTGCTGGCGGATGAACCGACGGGAAATCTCGATGCCCAGACCGGAGAAACTATCGGCGCGCTCCTGCTTGCGCTCTGCCGCGCGGGGCGCGCCAGCGTGGTTATTGCCACCCACAACGAAGATCTGGCGCGCACCTGCGACCGCACTCTGCTTCTGCAAAATGGCCGCGTGGAGACGACGACCAGAGAGCGTTGATAGCCGATCGAAGCGCACCGCGCGGTTAAGCCCCGGCGGCCAGGCGCTCGCTGAAAAAATTTCGTTTCCGTTCAACCTTTCGCGTCATGTGGGATATTTGGGTTATAATGCGTGCGGGCACCGCCCTCGGCATGAGCAGTTTCCCAGATGCTCGCGGCCGGGCCACCCTAACTTAATTTTGACAGTTCTTCCTTACCAGGTAGTCAACGGCTTTTATGTTTGAACGATATACGGAGAAAGCGCGAAGAGTGATCTTCTTTGCGCGCTACGAAGCGAGCCAGTTCGGCGCACCGGCCATCGAACCCGAGCACCTGCTGCTGGGGTTGATGCGTGAAGATAAGACGCTGACATCGCGG
>JANOGZ010000944.1:0-1848 GCA_031406255.1 Pyrinomonadaceae bacterium
CTCAGAAGATGTGCCCATCTAACAAGTCATTGGAGCGGACGCGCAATCAGCGGGTCTTTTATCCTCGAAGTTGAATGCGCGCCGCTCAATTCCGGCGTTAGGCACGCCTGAAGGTTGCGCGCCATGAAAGCAAGCCGTCGCTTCTGCCTCATGGCGGCAACCAGAGGCGGTCTAACAACTCATTGGAGATGACGCCGAATCAGCATCTCTCTTAGCGTTAGCTTGAATGGTTATGTGGTGGTCTCCGGCGCATCTCAATTCGGGCGTTAGGCACGCCAGAAGATTGAGCCATGAAGGCAAGCGATGCTGAGCTATCATGTCTCAATCTGTGGCGGTCTAACAAGCGGATGGAGCCGACCGGAATGAGCGTGTTTTTCATCCGTGAGCTTGAATGCTTGATACAATTCTTCCCGGCGGCTCATCCGCGGCGTTGGGCTGCTTCGCTTCTGTGCGCTGTGATAGGATTGTGGCGAGGTGGCGGTGATGACTTTCACAGTTGAGTACGAGCAAGAAGATGATGGGCGTTGGCTCGCGGAGGTGCTAGAACTGCCGGGCGTGCTTGCCTACGGGCAAACATCCCAAGAGGCCATTGCTAAAACTCAAGCCCTGGCCTTGCGGTTGCTCGCAGACCGGCTTGAGCATGGGGAGAGTGCGCACGAATTCGTGAGCATTTCTTTTGCCGCGGCATGAGTTAATGGTCATCTGCCAAAGCTAAGCGAGTCCTTGCGGCGCTCCTCCGCATCGGATGGAGCGTCAAGCGGGAGTCGAGTTCTCACAAAATTCTCGCGCGCCCTGGCTGGCCTGATGTGTTGTACGCCTTCCACGATAAAGATGAGATCGGCCCCAAAATGCTGGCACGTATCGCCAAGAATACGGGTCTCACGCCAGAAGATTTATAGATGAGTGGTTCCTGCGAAGGGGCAGCCCAACAACGGCATGCGCCCGACGCCCCACCACGGAGCCTCTCATGTAAGTTGAAAGTGGGCGCGGGTGATGCCGGGCGTTAGATGGCTTCTCTTTGTCTGAACAAATCTGTCTCACGTGTGAAACAAAATCTTGCGCATGCAATGCATCTGTGATATAAGCTCCTCCGTAAACCAATCCTCGCTCTCGAAAGATTAATTCAGAGGAGCCTACAATAATGATTAGAAGTATCATTGCGGTAATCGCCGGAAGTGTCATTTGGATGGTAACTGCATTGGGGATGGATGGAGTGCTGATGAGCCTTATGCCAACATTGTTCGGGGCGAACGGGAAGGTTGAGAGTGTTCCCTTGATGCTCTTTATGATGTCATACAGCCTGTTGTTCTCTGTGCTGGGTGGATTCGTCACCGCGTCCATTGCACGACGGAAGGAAATACAACATGCTCTTGCCTTGGGTGGGTTGCAATTAGCGATGGGAATCATAGCAACCGTACAGTTCTATGACACGGCGCCGCTGTGGTATCACGTCATGTTCTTGATGCTGTTAGTTCCTGCCAACATATTCGGTGGACAGTTACGGACAATGCAGAAGCGGAATTCGAGTCATGGCGCGCGAGTCGCCATCTAACAAGTCATTCGAGCGCGACGCCTCGATAGCGTGCTTCTCATGGTGCTTCCATGCATCGTTGCTTCAATGCCTGCGCTCGGCGCGGCTCAATTCCGGCGTTAGACCGCAGACCCTTCGCTGTGGATCAGAGGAAAGAAAAGGAAAAGGTACATACAATGCGGACGGAACCCTCAATATCGTTGCTGGCGCAGGTAGGCTTGGTCCCAAGCCTGACGATATTGAGTGTAATGACCGCCGCGATCGTCGCCATCGCGGCAGAAAAGCTGCGACGAATCCACGTTGCGCAAAGCACCACA
>JANOGZ010000950.1:0-3327 GCA_031406255.1 Pyrinomonadaceae bacterium
CGCAAAACCTACGTCGCCGAGAGCCCGGACGAACGCCAAATCGAGCTTGGCAGTTTGAAGGCCGCCGGGCGAGTGGTGCGCGAGAACAAGGGCGCGAGTTTGATCGAACTCGGCGACGGTGTGGTCTGTCTCGAGTTTCACACCAAGATGAACACGCTCGATGAAGACATCAAAAACATGCTGCGCGAGTCGGTCGAGGAGATCGAGACGAAAGACTGGGCCGGTATGGTGATCGGCAACCAGGGCGCGGACTTCTGCGTCGGCGCGAATATCGCCGGCGGCATCGGCGGGGGAGGCTTCGCCGCGATCGAGCGCGCCGTGAAAGAGATGCAGGACGCGCTGATGGCCGTACGCTTCTGCTCCAAGCCCGTCGTGACCGCTCCCTTCGGGCGCACGCTCGGCGGCGGCGCGGAAGTCTCGATGGCCGGAGCGCGCGCCGCGGCGGCGGCGGAAACCTACATGGGACTGGTCGAGGTCGGCGTCGGGCTGGTTCCGGGCGCGGGCGGTTGCAAAGAGATGGTGCGCCGCATCGTCACGCCCGCGATGCAGATGACGAATGCCGATCCGCTGCCATTTCTCCAGCAGGCGCTCCAGATCATCGCCACGGCCAGAGTCTCGACGAGCGCCGCCGAGGCGCGTTCCCTCGGATTTCTCACCGTCGCCGATCTGATCGTGATGAACCGCGACCACCAGATCGGCGAGGCTAAACGATCCGTGCTCGACCTTGCCGAAGCCGGGTACACCGCGCCGGCGCGGGGCAAGACATGCTACGCGGCGGGGCGTGATGCGCTCGCGGCCCTGCGGGCGGGCCTTTACGTCATGCAGCAGGGCGGCTACATGAGCGAGTATGACCTGCACGTCAGCGGCAGGGTCGCCCACATCCTGTGCGGCGGCGATCTCTCGTCGGGCCAGTGGGTTGATGAGCAGTACTTCCTCGACCTCGAACGCGAGGCGTTCGTTTCCCTGTGCGGCGAGCCGAAGACGATCGAGCGCATCATGCACATGCTCGGAACGGGGAAGCCCCTGCGAAATTAACCGGGAAATGACCGCCCGCGCGGACGAAACGGATGACACGGACGATCAACGAAGAAGCGTCTCAAGATAAGGCTCAAACCCGTCGCACGATGAGCGGGCTTGAGTACATGCGGAAGGTGGCGGCGGGCGAATTGCCGACGTCGGGGATGGGTCAGTTGATGGGCTTCAAGCTCGTCGAGGTGAGCGAGGGGCACGCGGTCTTCACCATCAATCCCGACGAGCGCCACTACAACGGCATCGGCATCGCGCACGGGGGGCTGGCCGCGACGCTGCTCGATTCGGCGATGGGGTGCGCCATCAATACCATGATGCCGGCCGGCAGAATCTTTACGACGCTGGAGATGAAGATCAATTACGTTCGTCCGATGAGGCGCGAGACGGGAGAGGTGCGGTGCGAGGCGAGCGTGATTCACGTCGGCGGTCGTGCCGCCATCGCCGAAGGCCGGATCGTCGATCGGGAGGGCAAGCTATACGCGCACGGCACCGCCACCTGCATGTTGTTTCGTTCCTGACCGCCAGTGGTCCGGATTCGCTGGCAGTAGAACTAACGAGGAGGGCTTACAGAGCGCCCGTTCTGAAAAGAGAGGTTTTATGAGAGAAGCTGTGATCGTCGCCGGCGTACGCACTGCCGTCGGCAAAGCTCCGCGAGGGGCGCTGCGCACGACGCGACCCGATGACATGGCCGCGACCGTCATCGAGGATTTGCTCCGCCGTGTTCCCGCGATGCCGCCGGAAAGTATTGACGACGTGATCATCGGGTGCGCCACGCCCGAGGGCGAATCGGGCACGAACGTCGCCCGCATCGCGGCGCTGCGCGCCGGTCTGCCGCACGCGGTACCGGCGGTGACGGTCAACCGCTTCTGCTCTTCCGGGTCGCAGACCATCGCGATGGCCGCCGAGCGCATCATGGCCGGGATGGCCGACTGCATCATCGCGGGCGGCACCGAATCGATGAGCATGCTGCGCGGCAACACGAAGTTCAGACCGAACCCCTACCTCGTCGAGCACCGTCCGGAAGTTTACCTGAGCATGGGGCTGACCGCCGAGAACGTGGCGCGCAAATACGACATCTCGCGCGAAGAAGCGGACGCCTTCTCCTACCGCAGCCACCAGCGCGCGCTCGCGGCGCAAGACGCGGGTCTCTTCAAAGACGACGGCATCGTGACGCTCGAAGTCGAGATCAACGAGTTCGGGGAGGACGGGCGGACGAAGCAGAAGAAGCTGATGTTCGACCGGGACGAGGGGCCGCGCGCCGACACGACGACCGAGGCGCTGGCCAGGCTGCGTCCCGTGTTTCACGTTAAAGGCACGGTGACGGCGGGCAATTCCAGCCAGACTTCGGACGGGGCGGCGGGCGTCGTGGTCATGTCGCGCGAGCGCGCGGCGGAGCTGGGTCTGAAGCCGCTGGCGCGTTTCGTCTCGTACGCCGTCGGCGGCGTGCCGCCGGAGATCATGGGCATGGGGCCGGTCGTGGCGGTGCCGAAGGCGCTGAAACTCGCCGGGCTCAGGCTCGCAGAGATTGACCTGATCGAACTCAACGAGGCATTCGCATGTCAGGCGATGGCCGTGATGCGCGAACTCGGCATGGACGACGAGTGCACGAACGTCAACGGCGGGGCGGTCGCCCTGGGTCACCCGCTCGGCGCGTCGGGCGCGAAGCTGACCGTGCAGCTTCTGGGCGAGATGCGCCGGCGCGGGAGCCGCTACGGATTGGTGACGATGTGCGTCGGCGGCGGGCAGGGCGCGGCGACCGTCTTCGAGAATCTTCAGAATTAGTTGGCGCGATCGTGATGGATGACAACCTGCCAGCGGAACTGATCGATCTGCGCGGCCGCGCGGCGACCTTCATACAGGGATGATGACGCACGGAGAGTCCATGCGAGAGGTCGAAAGAATCGCGGATCAACTGAGACGAGCTTTCGCGGGCAGGGCCTGGCACGGCCCCTCGCTGCGAGAGCTTCTCGCTGATATCACCGCTGAAAAAGCTGCGGCGCGGCCCGTTTCAAACCTTCACAGCATCTGGGAGATCGTGCTTCACATCGCGGCGTGGGAGAGCGCCGTGACGCGCGGACTCGCCGGAGAGCAGATGCCGGCGGCACTCTCAATGGAAGAAGACTGGCCGCCGGTCGGTGACACGAGCGAGACAGCGTGGAAGGACGCAGTGACGAAGCTTGAGAGCGGGCACCTGCGATTGCGGGAAGGGATTCGTAATTTGCCTGACTCGGATTTGAGCAAGATCGTCGCCGGTCAGCGATACTCGGTTTACTTCATGCTCCACGGCGTCGTCCAGCA
>JANOGZ010000970.1:0-1639 GCA_031406255.1 Pyrinomonadaceae bacterium
TCCATTGCCAGCCTCGGATCGGGTCTCGCGATCTTCCTGGCCGCGTTCCTGCCCCTCAACGCCGTGTGGGCCCAGCACAAGTTCTCGTTTTTGGGCCAGGAGCTCGATTGGCAGTTCGGGCCGAGGCAGGTGGTGGCCGTGGGCGCGATCTGCTTTCTTTCCGCGACAAACTGCCTGACCGTCGCCTTTGGCGGAAAGGTCCAGTCGGTCTTGACGGTGCTGAAGATCGCCGGGATCGCCGTCGTCGTGCTCGGCATCTTCTTCTTCTCCGGGTCCGCGGACTGGTCGCATCTGGCGACGCCCGCGGGGGTGGCGGCCTGGAGCGGTTTCGCCGCCTTCGGCACGGCGATGCTGGCGGCGCTCTGGGCCTATAATGGCTGGTATGCGTTGCCCATCGTCGCGGGCGAAGTTCGAAATCCTCAACGCGATGTACCGCGAGGCTTGATCTTAGGAATGCTCGTGGTGCTGGTTATCTATCTCCTGACCAACCTCTCTTATTTTTATGCTCTTCCGATTGTTGATGTTGTGACCTCAAACTCGACGGCTCATCGTGATGCGCTCCCGGTCGCCGCCAAAGCGGCGCAGACATTCCTCGGCCCGGTGGGAACCGCTTTCATTTCTGTCGCCTTCGTCATTTCTACTATTGGAGCGCTGAACGGGATTATCCTGACGAATGCGCGCATTCCCTTTGCGATGGCGCGGGATGGCTTGTTCTTTAAGCGATTAGGTGAAGTGAGTGAAGGTGGCCGTGTGCCGGTGTGGGCGATAGTCTTTCAGGGGGCGTGGGCGAGTGTGCTGGCTCTCTCGGGAACGTTCGACCAGATAACTACATATTCGATCTTTGCGCTGTGGCTTTTCTTTGGCGTGACGGCGAGTTCGGTATTCGTCCTGCGTAGTAAAATGCCGGACGCGCCGCGGCCTTACCGAACGTTAGGATACCCGGTGGTGCCGTTCATTTTCATACTGGTGGCTGCGTGGCTGGTCATTAACACCATACTGACAAGCCCTGTCGAATCGGCGGCCGGGCTCGCCCTGATCGCTCTCGGGTTGCCGGTTTACTTCTACTTCAAGCAGAGACGGCCGCGCGCCGCGTGAGAAAAGGATGGGTGCTCTTTAGTTTCTAACCCGCGCCGAACAAGTCGTTGGAGCGAACTGTCAATTAGCAAGTCTTCTAAAGATCAAGTATGCAGGCAGAGGCCGGCTTCCGGGAGGGACAATTCTCGGGTAACAAAATCGTTTTCCTCTTGGCCGAGTACGACAAAGAAAAGAAGACCAGGGTTTATTCAGTGCTGGAGAACTCCACCCTAGGACACACGGAAGATCGGATGAGGAAGTTAAGAGTGATCAGGTATTCTTTCAGGAGAAGGCGCCATAAATGAGAGCCCGAAGCCTGATAAGTTGTTCGAGCGGACTGCGTTGTGTATGTCAGTTAAGACAGAGACGTAAATCCGTCTGAGAAATTGTCTCGCGTGGATGAGCGCGACTTAGCCTGAGAGCTATAGAAGCCGCTTCCTTTTAGGGAGCGGAGTAATCACAAAAGGAGACTCTACGATGAGCACGCTGCAAAACCGCCAATTCAAGCTTTTTTCCCGACCTGTCGGCGTGGTCAAGCGCAGCGATTTCGAGTTTGCCACCGTTC
>JANOGZ010000981.1:0-8948 GCA_031406255.1 Pyrinomonadaceae bacterium
GAAACCACCGGTCCTCCGGCGCGGCGGTCAACGGACATCAACCTCACCACGACCGCCGCGGATCCGGCCAAAAATTTATTCTTAGGGGGACTGACCGAGACGGCCAGGCAGGAGGGGCGGAAAGGTGTCGCGGCCCTTCCCCCGGCGGAAGTCGCGCGGCCTTCCGAAAAGAGAGCGCCGGATGGGCTTCCTCCTGCGGCGGTGCGGCCGACCAGCGGGGCGGTGCTGCGGCTGATCTCTCAGCAACCCGAAATGCGGGTCGGCGACAAGCAGAGTCTTAAAATATTTCTCAAAACAGACGCCTCGCTGCGCAGCCTCGCGGCGATGCTCCGATTCGATCCGCGCATCGTGGCGGTGCGCTCCATCGCGCAGGGAAATCTGCTGACGGGCGCGCACAGCTCACCGATGATCTCGCAGTCTGTCGATCAGAAAGGCTCACTGGTCGTCTCGGTGATACCGGCGGAGGGCGCGTCGGCGATCACCGGCGCCGGCGTGCTTCTCATTGTCGAGATCGAAGCGTTAGCGGCGGGTGAAAGCCTGATCACCTACGATGCGGAAAACGTGAATCTCAATGCTACCGACGGGCGCCAAATATTGATAAAGCTTCTGCCGGGTCGGATAATCGTAAGGTAGCCTGAGGAATATCCGGCCACGGAGCAAGAGAGGCATCCGGAGAGAAGATATCGTCGCTCGGTATGCGAGTCGAAGAACAGCTTCAGCTTGCCAGCAGTCATCCGCTGATTCAGATGTCGACTCGGCGCTCATTTGCCGGGGCGGTCCTTTTTCGGAGCCGGGTAGAATAATTAGCTTTTAAAATACACTGGCGCCAATTATAATGCCGGCAATTTCAATCTATCTAAGGGCTCAGGGTTTTAAGAACCAGGGGTGTTCTCGTGAGACAAGATAGTCCATAAGGTGGCCACGCAAGCTCTTGATGCCAGCCAGCCGGCACGAGTGGTTAGTTTAGCTCGCCGCGCGTGCTGCGCGCAGGGCGGATCAACGAGTGAAGCGAAAGGTCGCCGACTAATCGGATGCGATTAAAGGCATCTCTAAACGCCGATCCCGGTATGAAAAGGCATCCCCGCCGTAGGTTGAGGAACACAAGATCAAAGCCATCCTCGCTCGCCTCGCCTACAGCGCTTACTCTGTTTCTCCCGTCATAGGCTATCTAAAGGTTCCCCATCGCGAAAACCGAAGAGGGGAACATCATCATTCAAACGTATTGTGAAGGTGTACCTGGCTTGCTGTGCGCTTCACAAAGGGCTTAGGCCATCAAGATAAGGAGTCCCCAATGTCTGATACCCAGAGATACCTCTCCATTATTCAGAACGGTCTTCAATCCAAAGCGACCAAGCCGCAGAAAGTTATCATTGTGGGCGCCGGGATGGCCGGGTTGGTAGCTGCCAGCGAACTGCTCCATGCCGGTCACGATCCATTTATCCTCGAGGCCCAGCATCGCGTGGGCGGACGGGTCCAAACGCTCCGCGAGCCATTCACGTCGGGACTCTATGCCGAAGCGGGCGCGATGCGTGTTCCCCAAAGCCACACGCTCACGTTGGCGTACATCGAGAAATTCAAGTTGAAGCTTAACCCCTTCACCATGAATAACCGAAACGCATTTTACTATGTGGGTAACCAGCGGCACCGCATCGATGAGGCCCACATCGATCCGGATTGCCTCGGATTTGAGATCAATGAAAACGAGCACCACAAGAGCCCAGGGCAAATGTGGGCAGAGGCCATCAAGCCCATTACGGATAAATTAGAAGCTAAGGGCGATGCCGCGTGGCCCGAGATCTTTGCCGAATACGATAAATATTCGACGCGCCAGTTCCTGCAGAACAACAACTGGTCTGAAGGCGCCATCGAGATGTTCGGCCTGCTGGAGAATCAGGAATCGCGTATGGAGGCTTCTTTCCTGGAAGCTCTGCTGGCCAGTGTCGGCCACGTCTTCGAAGACATGTGGCAGATCGAGGGCGGCTCGGATCGTCTGCCATATGCGTTTTTGCCTGAGTTGAGGAGACGTATCCGCTTTGGCGCCAACATGGTTGCCATCGATCAGTCGGAAGACTCGGTGACGGTTCATTACCAGACCCCTGGCGGCCGCTTCCAGGTGACCGGCGATTACGCCATCATCACCATCCCATTTTCCGTGCTGCGCCACGTTGAGATACTGAAACCCTTTTCACGGGGTAAACAACGAGCTATTCGCCAGCTTCGCTACGACGCCTCGACGAAGGTCTTTTTCCAGTGCCGGCGCCGTTTCTGGGAAGAAGATGATGGTATTTTCGGTGGCGGCAGTGTGACCGATCTGGCCATTCGCAACATTTACTACGCCGAGCACGGGCGCGAATTCAAGCGGGGCATCATGATCGCGAGTTACACCTGGGCGGATGACGCACACCGGTGGGGCTCGCTGACGCCCAACCAGCGCATCGCTCAGGCACTGGAAAACGTCGCCCAGATTCATCCGCAGATTAACGAAGAATTTGAAGTGGGCGCCTCGAAGGTCTGGCACGAGGACGAATTTGCCTGCGGCGCGTTTGCGCTCTTTAACCCCGGCCAGCAAACCGTGCTTCACGAGCACATCATCGCGCCCGAAGGACGAATACATTTTGCCGGTGAGCATACGGCGATCCTGCACCGCTGGATTCAGAGCGCAATCGAAACAGGCCTGCGGGCGGCCGAAGCAATCCACCAGGCTTCAAACGCGCTGGCGGCCGGCGGGAGACCGTAAAATCGCCATAAGCGATCAGCCATCAGCCAGCAGCGGTCAGCCGGTCATGGGTGGTGTCGATCTTTCATGGAGCGCGTGCGTTTCTTTATGTTAGCTGAAAGCTGAGCGCTGACTGCTGAACGCTTATAAAGTTTTCAGTACTCCGGTATCGCGCAACCGGCACACTCTCAATACAGCAAAAGGGAAACGGGCAGCTCATCGGCTGCCCGTAAGTTTTTGAGGCGACGGGAGGCCATCGGATCGAGCTGGTGAATAGTGGTCTCGTGCAGTCACAACCAGGCTGATTTAACTGGAGCAGGCGGAGTCGGGTTGTGTATTCTAGTTGACTGGAGGTCAGGAGCCATATCTTTGGCGACCGTCTTTCACGGTTTTCAAGGTGTTGGGCCCGGCCGGGTACATTGATGTCGGCCGGTCTGGCAGTTTGCGGGTCCGGCGGATTCGTGGCCTTAAATTGGCGGTTCATCATATGATCATAGGCGAGCGTACTGATGGGGATGGACACGACGAGCCGGGGCGAATTGCAAACCACTATGTCCAGCGAAGATTCCGAAATACAGTCATTCCATGAGGGGCGCTTCCGTGCGATCCTCGAACAGGCTCCATACAGTATCCAGATTATGTCGCCTGACGGGCGCATCGTCCGAGTGAATCGGGCCTGGGAAGAGTTATGGGGCGTCACGCTCGATCAGCTTGATGGTTACAACATCCTTGAAGACGCGCAACTGGTCGAGAATGGAGTGATGCCTTACATCCGGCTGGCCTTCGCCGGGACGGCTGCCGAAATCCCGCCGGTGCTCTACGATCCTGATGCCACCATTCCCGGTATCACGCGTCATGCCGAGCCGCAACGGTGGACCAAGGCCGTGATCTATCCGATTAAAGACGCTGCCGGGCGGGTGCAGGAAGTCGTGCTGATGCATGAGGACATCACCGCGCGGGTGCAAGCCGAAGAGAAGGTAAGGGCGAGCGAGGAACGGTACCGGAGCCTTCTGGAGAACGCTACCGACATCATCTACTCACACGACCTTCAGGGCAACTATCTCTCGATCAATCGCGCGGGCGAGAAAATCACCGGCTACACGCGGGCCGAGATTCTCGGGGGGATGAACATCGCCCAGGTCGTCGCCCCGGATCACCTCGAAAGGGCGAACCAGATGCTGGAGCGCAAGCTCCATGATCCGACGCCGACTGTTTACGAACTGGACATCATCGCCAGCGACGGGCGGCGTCTGACAGTCGAGGTGAGTACGAGAATTTCGCACCGCGACGGGCGGCCCGTGGCGGTCGAGGGCGTCGCCCGCGACGTCACGGAGCGTAAGCGTGTCGAGAGAGAACGGGCACACCTTGCGGCGCAGGTCGAGGATCAGAGAAAGCATCTGCAGGCCATGGTCTCCAGCGTGCCGGGAGTAGTCTGGGAAGCCTGGGGCGAGCCGGATGTCGCCGATCAACATATTGATTTCGTCAGCGATTATGTCGAGACGCTGCTCGGTTACAGCGTTGAGGAATGGCTCTCGACGCCAAACTTCTGGCTGACCATCGTGCATGAGGATGATAGGGAACGGGCCGGGCGCGAGGCGGCGGAGATTTTCGCGAGTCGTCAGCGAGGCACCAGCCAGTTCCGGTGGGTGGCCAGAGACGGCCGGGTAGTGTGGGTGGAAGCCCGGTCGATGGTCATCTGCGATGATTCCGGCCATCCGGTCGGCATGCGCGGCGTGACGCTCGACATCAGCGAACGCAAGCAGAAAGAGGTTAACGAGCGCTTCCTCGCCGAGGCCAGCACCGCTCTGGCCTCTTCCCTCGATTACGAGACAACGCTCGCGACCCTCGCGCGCCTCGCGGTCCCTCAGTTCGCCGATTGGTGTAGCGTCGATGTGGCAAATGAGGATGGCACGATCAGCCGCCTGGCCGTCGCCCATATTGACCCGGAGAAGGTAGCGTGGGCACATGAGATACAGGAACGCTATCCTCCCGATCCCGCAGCGCCGCACGGGGTGCATCACGTCCTGCGCACCGGCCGCCCGGAATTTTATCCGGATATTCCTGATCAGTTGCTCGTAGAGAGTGCGCGCGACGAAGAGCACTTGGAGATCATGCGGCAGCTCGGATTTCGTTCCGTGATGCTCGTTCCCCTCAAGGCGCGGGATCGTATTCTGGGAGTCCTCACCTTCGTCAACACGGAATCAAGTCGTCATTACACGCTCGAAGACATGGCGCTGGCCGAAGGCCTGGCCAATCGCGCCGCCTTGACGGTCGATAACGCGCGACTATACAGAACGGAGCAGCACACGAGGCAAGCCGCCGAGCGGACGTCCGATCGGCTGCTCCGCCTCCAGGCAGTCTCCACCGCCCTCTCGCAGGCCCTGACGCCCGCGCAGGTCGCCACCGCGGTCGTCGAACAGGGGCTTAACTCGCTCGGCGCTCACGCGGGCACGGTCGTCCTGCTCAATGATAGCGGCACCGAGTTAGAAATCGTCGGAACGGTCGGATTTCCGCAAGACGTGGTGGACAAGTGGCAACGCTTTCCGGTAAGCCAGCAAGTGCCAATGGCGGATGCGGTGCGCGGAAAAGCTCCGGTACTGGTCGAATCGTTCGCAAAGTGGAGCGATCGCTATCCCGGGCTTGGGCCACTGGCATCGATCACCGGAAGTCAGGCGTTAATTGCCTTTCCGCTGATCGTCGAAGGTCACACGATCGGGGCCATGGGGCTGAGCTTCCTCCAACCGCAAAGCTTCAGTGAAGATGATCGTGCTTTCATGCTGGCGCTCGCCCAGCAGTGTGCCCAGGCCCTCGAGCGCGCGCGTTTATATCAGACGGAACAGCGGCTTCGCGCACAGGCGGAGGCGGCCAACCGCATCAAAGATGAATTTCTGGCGACCGTTTCGCATGAATTGCGCACGCCGCTGACCGCGATCGTTGGGTGGTCCAGTATGCTGAGGACCAGCCAGCTCGATCACGAGACAACGGCTCGCGCGATTGAAACAATCGAGCGCAATGCAAAGGCGCAGACACAGATCATTGAAGACCTGCTCGACGTCTCCCGTATCATCACCGGAAAGCTCAGTCTCGATGCGCGTTCGACAGAACTCGACTCGATCATCAGGACAGCATTAGAAGCGCTGAGTCCGGCAGCGGCGACGAAGGGCCTGATCATCGAGTCCGAACTCGATGCCGGGGCCGGCACGGTTTGGGGAGATCCGTCACGGCTCCAGCAGGTGATGTGGAATTTGCTTTCAAATGCCGTCAAATTCACTCCCCGAGGGGGCAAAATTGAAGCGCGGCTGCGGCGTGTGGAATCCCATGTTCAGATCAGTATCAGCGATACCGGACAGGGGATCAGTCCAGAGTTTTTGCCTTTCGTTTTCGATCGTTTCCGGCAAGCTGACGGCACCAGCACACGGGTCCACGGCGGACTCGGGTTGGGCCTTGCGATTGTGCGTCACCTGGTGGAGATGCACGGAGGAGTCGTTCGCGCGGAGAGCGCAGGTGAAGGCCTGGGCGCAACCTTTACCGTCGAGCTGCCCCTCATGGCGGTGCAAAGCGTCAACGTGGATTCGAGAGGGTTATCGCAGTCGGTGGCTGGGGCAGTGCCGATTGACTACGCATCCGGTTTGGAGGACGTGCGAATACTCATCGTGGATGATGAGCCGGATGCCCGGCTGTTACTGACGGCAATAATTAACCGGTGTGGAGCCAGCGTGCTGGCCGTCGGATCGGCCGCCGAGGCGCTGGAGGCGCTGCGCCAATTCAAGCCCCACATATTGGTGAGTGATATTGGTATGCCGAAAGAAGATGGCTATTCGCTGATGCGGAAAGTGCGGGCGCTCACTCCGGAAGAAGGGGGCAGGATCCCGGCCGTCGCGCTGACCGCCTACGCCAGAGAGGAAGATCGCATGCGCGCTCTGCTATCCGGCTTTCAGGTACATGTGGCGAAACCGGTTAACCCGGCCGAGTTGATCGCCGTCATTGGCGGCCTCGCCGGGATTAGAAGTCGACCGTAGCGTGAAGGCGCTGTCCGGCAAGCCGAATCGAGAAAAGCCTTGCCGCCCGCGGCGCTGCGGCCCGCAACTTCCGAGAAAGCAATCTGAGGCGCTTGACTATACGGTGAGCCCGGGGTCGGCGGGGAAGAGACTTTCGGTAAGCGATCTGCTAGTGGAGCCATTCTTCGGGCACGAACTCCACCGCCGTGAGCTCGCCGTCAGACGCAGGCTTATCCCCCGACGCCGGGCGGTACGTTACCAGAACCGGTTGCGCGCTGCTTCGCTGCCCGCACTCGATCTTACCCCGCACCTCACGGGTATATGTGACAAACCTGATACGGTTGAGCGCGTCGCTGCGCAGCTTGAGTATGCGCGCGCCTGTGTCAACAAACAGTAGAACATCCGCGTCGCCGCATTCTATCCGGACGAGTCTTCCGCAGGCTTGCTCGCCGGCGAAGCGTGCCGGCTTCAGCTGCGGTCCCGGTTCGGGCATGTCACAGCGCTGTATCACTCGCTGGGCGCTGGCTGCCACCGCGGGCCCTTCGTTCAATTTCGCGCGGTCGGCGGCAAGCTTTTCCTTTGCCCCGACGCTGTCGAGCGCCGTCCGGGCCTCGGCCCTTACCAGGGGATCGGCGAAGCGGTCGTGAGCGAGCGTATGTAATAGAGCCCGCGCGGCGTCGAACTGTTCTTTGCGTAGCTGAACGCGGGCCAGCAGGAGCTTGAACTGTTGCCGTCTGGGTGCCCGCGCCATCGCATGCTCGAGCAACTCCAACGCCTCATCAAGCTGCGGGCTTCTCTCGATATCTACCAGAATAAGCTGACCGTACGCATCGAGGAAGTCGGGGGCAAGCTCGATCACCTTCTTTAGTTGGGACCGGAGAAGATTAGTTTTCTCGGCGTAACCCACAACGGTGTTCTCCGACTCTGATCCTTCGCGGCGGAGGATGTCGGCGAAGTGGTAGTGGGCGAGATGGTTCTGCGAATCGGCGGCGATTGCTCGCTGGAGGTGCTCTCTGGCGGCAACGATGCGATTTTCCCGCAGGTGAAGGATGCCGAGCGAGGTATGTGCCGCGGCGAGGTGCGGGTTGAGCGAAAGCGCTCTCTGCAGGTAAGCCCGGGCTTCATCGGGACGACCTGTCCGCAGCAGCAGGTCGCCCAGGTATGATTGGGTCTCACCTTCGGTCAGAGCCAGCCCTTGCCCGACGCCGGGGACGATGGGCGGCTCGTCCAATGGCGCGACTCGCTCGGGATACTGCGCGAGGCGGACGTACGCTCTCACCCTGCTTTCGAAAGTGGACGGGTCTGTTCGGAACGCCTGACTGATCCCGTCTTCGACCGGAGCGCCTCTCGCAAGTAAATCCAGAAAGTGTGAGAGCTGCCGCTCGCGCTCGCCGGTGATGTCGCCTAACAAGTAATGAACGAGTGCCCAGGATTGCGCGTAGAAGATGCCGCGCTGGTCGTGCTCGTTATAAAGAGGAGAGTGGACACCAGCGGTCAGCAGCAGTGGCAGCGGTAAGAGTTCGCCTGTGCGCAGGTAATGTATGCGGCGGGGGAGACGCTTGCCCACGCGCACCTTCCGCCTGCCGCTCAACAGGTCGTAGGCGCTATAGTACTCGGCCAAACCTTCCTTGAACCAGACGGGCGCCTGGCCGTACTTGTTTCTGGCGAGCAGGTGTACGTACTCGTGAAAGAGTACGGAAGTTGTGGCATCACGCCCACCACCTGCCGAAAGCGTGATGTAGTTGACTTCGGGGCCGGACTGCAAGTACCCGGTAACATATTGATCGGGCTGCCCCTGATAGAGCGGCTTGAAGGGCCTGTACTCGTCATCGTGAGCGAACACCAGGATGACCGTCGGTGTGCTCGAATCGAAGTGGTCCTTCGTCAGCAGCTGGGAGAATACGGCGCGGAACTCCTCCAGCTGAGTGGCAATCGAACGAACCTCACGTTCGCCGATGTGACCGACGACGATGAAGTTTTGAGAGCGGACGCTGACCCACGTGTTCGTCCCGGCAAGGGATGGGCGGGACGAACAGAGCGTGATCGCCACACCAAATATAATGCTTAAACAAAAACGGTTAACGGCTTTCACCATAAAGATTCGCTAGCGGCGCGGATGCCCCGAAGATTTATCTCGGATCGGCACGCGCCCATCGGTGGTATAATTCAAGCAAACATTCCGCACGCATCGCCTCAGTTGAGCAATCAACGCTTGCTGTAACGTTGGCAATGGC
>JANOGZ010001009.1:0-2682 GCA_031406255.1 Pyrinomonadaceae bacterium
CGGCGGGGGCGCCCCGGGCCCATGTGCTCCCCCCCCCCCCTCCCCCCCGCCACCACCACCCCCCCCGCGGGGGGGGGGGCGCCCCCCGCCCCCCCCCCCCCCCGACCGCTTCGGAAGGAGAATCCGAGCGCCAGAAGGTGGCGCGCTCGGCCGGAATCGTCTCGCTCGCCGTGATGGGCTCGCGCGTGCTCGGTCTCGTGCGCGAGCAGGTGTTCGCCGCTTACTTCGGCGCGGGTTTTTTAAACGATGCCTTTCAAGTCGCATTTCGTATCCCGAACACGCTGCGTGACCTCTTCGCGGAAGGCGCGCTCTCGGTCGCCTTCGTCAAAACCTTTACCGATTACTCCCTGAAGAAGAGCGAGGATGAGGCGTGGCGGCTGGCGAGTATGGTAATGAACGCGCTCGCCGTCGTGCTGAGCATCATCACCCTTCTCGGCATCATCTTTTCGCCGCAGATCGTCGCCCTCACCACCGACTTTGCCCCGGAAAAAGCCCAGCTCGCGACGTCGCTGACGCGCATCATGTTTCCCTTCATCCTGCTCGTCGCGCTGGCGGCGGTGGCGATGGGCGTGCTCAACACCAAAGGGCGTTTCGGCGTCCCGGCCTCGGCCTCGACGCTCTTCAACGTCGGCTCGATCATCGGCGGCTTGATCTTCGCTTACTGGCTGAGCGGAGGCGGGTGGACGAGCCCGCGCGATCCGCTCGTGGCGCCGGAGCCGGCCGCCCAGTGGGCGATGACGGGCATGGCCATCGGGACGCTGATCGGCGGCGGACTGCAGTTTTTGATTCAGGTGCCGTCGCTGTGGCGCGTCGGTTTTCGCTTTCGCCCGATCATCAGTTTCAGCGATCCGGGTGTGCGCCAGGTGATGCGCCTGATGGCTCCGGCGATCATCGGCACGGCGGCCGTCCAAATCAACGTCTTCGTCAATACGCTGTTCGCCTCGGGTATCGGCGGGGGCGTCTCCTGGCTCAATTATTCCTTTCGCCTGATGCAGTTTCCGATCGGCGTATTCGGCGTCGCGATCGGCACGGCGACGCTTCCGACCATCTCCCGGTACGCCGCGCGCCAGGACATTCCCGGATTCCGCTCGACGCTCTCATCCTCGATGGGGCTCGTCTTTCTCCTCACGATTCCTTCGGCCTGTGGCCTGATCGTGCTCGGACGCCCGATCATCGCATTGATCTATCAGCGCGGCGCGTTCACGGCCCTCGACACGGAAATGGCCGCGTGGGCGCTGGTCGCCTATTCGATCGGACTCGCCGGCTATGCCGCGATACGCGTTCTCTCGCCCGCTTTCTACGCGCTCAATGACGCGCGCACGCCGATGATCATCAGCCTCCTCTCGATCGGCGTGAACGCGGTCGCCAGCTATTTTTTCAGGGCGTGGTTCGCAACCTTCGGCGTCACGCCCGCGACGCCGAGCGGTTACGCTCACGCCGGACTGGCGCTCTCGACCTCGTGCGTCGCGCTCGTCAACTTCTTCGCGCTCGCCTTCTTCATGCGAAGGCGCCTCCGGCGGCTCGAAGGACGCCGCATCCTCTCTTCCTTCATCCGTATCGCGCTCGCTTCCGGCGCGCTCTCCATCGTGAGCTATTTCACCTACCGATGGCTCCTGGATTTGCTCGGCGCAGAGAGCTTCACCGCGCGCCTGATCGAGACGTTAATTCCGATGGCGATCGGCGGTGTCGCTTTCTTTGCCGTGGCGCGACTTCTGCGCGTCGAAGAATTAAATCAAGCGCTCCGCGCCGTCTCCGGGCGTTTCGGACGCCGCTAAAGCCAAAAGACACTCGCCATAAAAGACTTTCACCGGCGATCACCGTCGCGGGGCGGCCGGCCGGATCCCTCCCGGCGGCATTTTGGAATTATTTAGTAATTGACACTTTATGCAAATTGACTTCAAAAGACTCTATTTACTTTCTGCTGTCGCGTGCAGGCGTCCGGAGAGTTTCTCTTATTGCCCTGGAGAGATGTCTTTTGCCCCTATCTTTCACGAGCTACAAATGTATGAGGTAGGCAAACCACCAACTTGAAGCGAGGGAGGCAAAACGAAAATGTTTCGCAGATTACTGTTAGCAGGTGTGGTCGCGACCGTGATGATGGCCGTCAGTATGGCCGTCTATGCCGGGCCCACATCCCTCACTACGACCGGCGGCAATATCTTAAGTCCGCCAAGTTCGACCGACATCACGTCGCAAAGCAGCGTGATGATCAACCCATCTCTCATTACCACCGCACCCGAAGCAGGCTTGTTAAGAAGCGGCTCTGCTTCCAGAAACACTTCAGGCTTTATCGCTCTGAGGGGCGGCGGCGGTGATACTGATAGCGACGGTGACAGCGACAGCGACAGGGATAGCGATAATGGTGACACCGATTCGGATGGTGATAGTGATTCCAATGGTGGCGGCGGCGGTGATACTGACAGCGACGGTGACAGCGACAGCGACAGTGATAACGATAATGGTGACACCGATACCGATGGTGATAGTGACACCGATACCGACGGTGACACCGATACCGACGGCGACACCGATACGGATGGTAACAACCCTCCGCCTCAACCTCCACCGGACGGCGGCGGTGAGCCCATCCCCGAACCTGCGACCATGATTCTACTCGGCACCGGTCTGGCCGGCCTTGCCGCTGGTGTTCGCAAACGCCGCGCAGCGACGAAAGATTAGCGC
>JANOGZ010001094.1:0-7235 GCA_031406255.1 Pyrinomonadaceae bacterium
GTCAAACCGCCCGTGTTAGTGAAGACTATGGTGTAGGTAAGTTCCGTGCCCGGCTGCTGCCCCTGGGAGGTGCAGTTGGCGGGGCTGGGGCAGTCCTTGAGCAGTGAGACGTTGGGCGGGGTGTAGGCGACGACCGCGGCCGAAGCGGGCGCGTTGTCCAGCGTGGTCTGCGTCGTATCGATCTGGGCGTAGTCGATGCGGCCGACGGCGCTGTTGGTGTAGGTGCCCGGCGTCGCCGCAGGTAGCGTCATGCTGTAAACGAGCGCGCGTGACTGCCCCGCGGGGACGATGAACGTTCCGGACCACGTCAGTTTACCGCCGGCGAGGACCGGATTGGGGATCGCCGCGCCGTTGAAGAACGAAGACCCGGCGACGTAGGTCGGTGTGCCGGGACTCGTGGGCGGCGTGTCTTCGAAGTTTGTGAGTGTATAGATGTCGGAACCGGTGTTCGATACGGTCAGGGTATAGGTCACGGTGGATCCTATCAGGACCGAACTCGCCGAGGCCGTCTTCGAGAGGGTGAGGGGCGGTGGCAGCGAGGTAATGGAGATGATTCCGGCCGAGCCGTAATCGGCGTTGTAGTGATAGCTGCTGCCGGAGAAGTCCAGGATGAGGGTCTGAGCCGTGGTCGCGCCCGAGGACAGCACCTTGACCGTGTAGACGGTAGTAACGCTGCCGCCAGCCTTACCCCCGGCGTACTGCACGGGGCCGACGCAACTCTTGTAGTTAGCTGAGGACGGATTATTTTCCCAACCGCACGCGTCGGCGTAGAACTTATCGTTGGTCGCGCCCGAGGGCGCCGAATAGGTCGCGGAGACGGAGAGGACCTGGAAGATGACATTCGAGAGATCGAGGAACGACTCCAACTGTTCGTAGCCCTGCGTGGCGGTGCTGGTCTTGACCGTATATTGATAGGTCTGCCCGACGTAGACCGTGGTCGGTCCCGTGACGGAGAGGACGGAGTTGCGCCCCTGCGAGATGATTTTTTCGACGAACAGTTCACGCGGGCGCGGGGTCGTGACGGCGGGCGCATTGTCGGCCGCGATGCTGATGTAATACCCGCGGGTGGTATTGTAAGCGGCCGCATTCCGCGTGACTATAACCGTGAAGTAGAAGTCGGTGCAGGCGCCGGCGTTGAGCGACGGGATGGCCAGGGTGGGTGGCCCGGCGAGATTGATGTAGATATTCGAGGTCTCCCAGATGAAGCTGGCCGTCACATTGGTGAGTGGGGTCGCCCCGCCGTTGCAGGCCCGCGCGCCGACCTGGAAGGTATTCGGGCCGGAGGCGGGGGCGTTGCTGTCGAGCCCGATTACGTTCCAGGTGGTGGGCGTGACGCTCAGTTGTGCGCGCACCTCGGGGGCGGCTGCCGCGCTCAGCATAATGAGCACCAGCAACGGCCATACGGCGCGGAGGGCCGTGAGGGACATCGAGCTTTTCACCGAACGCCTCCCTTCCTCCGCCGCCTCGCGATACGACGAACGCACTCCGAGAACGAGCCGCGCCGACAAAAGCCGGCTCACCATGTTCGACGAGAACGCGCGTTTCACGGCCTCTCACCTCTGCCGCCGGTTTGCTGCAGGATAGATTTCGTCTTCCCGTCTGTTTGATCTTCGTCAGCGTCCGGCACCAGCCCCTGACGCGAGGTGCCGAACAGGTCGAAGAGATTGGAGAGCTTGGAAGAGAGCGTAAAGTAGAAGCCGCTGCGCGTCGCAACGGCGCGAGCGCCGGCAGGTTCGCCCGCCGAGGTGAAATTGTACCCGACGCCCACGCGTAGATCAGGCATCGCCCAGAAGCCCACTTCCGTGCCATACGTGGAGCGTGTGGTTCCGGAAGATATCTGAATAATGTTGCGCATTTCGCCGGCCCAGTCTAAGCGCCTCGTCAGACGATACTGGGCCCGCGCCTGTGTCAGATAAGTGAGCGTGGAGACGAAGGGCAGGTCTGATCGACCACTGGCTCCGAAACGCAGCGCGAAGCGACCGTATAGCTCCAGTTTCTTTGTGGCCTGGTAATATCCGTCAGTAGAGACGGTATCGATGCGGTCGCGTGTCGGCTCCGCGCCGTTGAAGCCCTCTTGTTCGAGCGAGCGGTGATTATAGCTGAAGAGAAGACCCATGCGGTCTGATTTGAGTGGGCGGATCGCCAGGGCCGCCGTCCCGTCCACCGCCGAACTCGTCCGTCCGTCAAAACCGGTGCGCGACAACTGGAGACGCGCCAGCGTTGTGATCCCTTCGCTGAGGCGACCGGCGGCGCCGATGGCGATGAGCTGGCCGAGGCCGCCGCGGTCGCGCAGCTCATAGCGGGCCGAGGCGCGGAAATCATCGCCGGGCTGCCAGCCGAGGCCGATCGTCGCGCTGTTGAAACTCTGGCCCGCGCCGGCAAGATGAAACCCGCGCTCATAGCCGAGTTCGAGCGAGAGTTCCTTGGAAATGGGCAGGCGGTTCTGCAGGCCGATGACGGCGAAACTATCGGTCCCGTTAATGCCGTTCTCGAGCTGGTAACGACCGCTCAGCGCGGTGTTTTTACCGAACTTCGTCTCGACGCCGACGGCCGTCTCGCGGCGCGCTCCCGTCGAGGCGAAGCCCGTCTGGGAGACGTCGCCGATCGGCATGATCGGCGCCGAGGCGAGCCGCTGCGTGAAGAACATGCGCGTCCACTGGTTGACCTGATACGTCGCGCCGAGCGTCGTCTGGTTAGGGTACGTCGGGTCCTGCTCGCCCAGATTCTGTTCGCGTTTGACCGAGACCTGAAGTTTATCCGTCACCTGCATTTCGGCCGCGACCGTGACGAGATCAGAGTTGGTTGTCTGATCACTGACCTCATCACTGAAACGGCGATGATCGTACCCGACACGCAACCGCAGGCGCTCATTGACAACCTGCTCCCACGCCGCGGAAAGCGTGAATCGCGAGTTGTCGACCATCTCGGTCCGGTTGCGCTCGTCCGTGACCCCGAAACGCAGTAGCGATGCGGCGCCGGGCTTGAACTCGAACGAAACTTCGCCGCGGCGCGACCCCGGAGTGATGGTTGTTCCGAAGGGATTGAGGTAGCCGGCCGAAGCGCTCGCGTAGCGTGCGCGGACGACCGCGCTGGAGAAGGATAGCGGCTGGTTGAGTTCGACTTGGAAAGCATCCCCGTTATGTTCGCTGCTCGCGAGAGACTGTAAGAAATTACCACCGGCCATCACTTCACCACGGCTACGGGCCCACGCGAAGCGCAGGGCGCCGCCCAGTGGCAGGCTCTTCTCACCGTCGATGCCGCCAAGAAAGAAAGAGCCGAAGTCAGACTGCCGCTGGAGCACGGCCGAAAGGCCGAGGCGCAGGCCGATTCGGCCGAAAGTCTTCACCGCGCGGGCTGTATAGGCGGCTGAGGTGAGGCCCACGGCGCTGTGTTCGTACGTGACGACCACCTGCACGAGATTAAAGGCGTAGTCGAAGGTCGAAATGAAACGGAGGAAGAAAAGCTCTCCGGTCACCGAGTTCAAGTTGTAATCGACCGAGCGGGCGAGCGTTTCTCTGGAAAGAATGATTTCAGGGTTGCGCCGGTCGCGTACTTCGAGCACCACGGTCTCGGAACCCGGAAGGAGCTCGCCGTGCGAGAGTTGCGCGATTCCGAGCGAGCCGCCCGGGAAAACGTCACGCGCGAAAGCCGTATCGGGGCGCGCGCCAGTCACCGTGACGAAATCACCATCCGAATTCTCCAGATGAACTTTGACGCCGGTCAGCTTACGCGAGTAACCGGTGAGCGCGAGGTCGTTCATGTCGGCTTCGAAGTCGCCGAACATCGCGTAGGAACGGCCGCGGTCGAGACGCGCATAGAGCTTAGAGTTTGACTGCGCCGCTTCGTAGCGCGTCGAGGAATCGCCGAAGAGCGGATAAGCGCGGTCGAGCGGGTCGAGCTGGAAGAGCCGATCGCGCCCGGACGCACGGTTGAGCGGTCGCTGTGAATCATACGACAGCGTCAGGAAGTTCTGGCCCCACATCCGACCCTGATAAAAGAAGCTGAGCCGGGCACGAGATTTACCCTCTTCGTCTCGCAAGCCGATTTCCGGCACGGACTGACCAATCGATACCTCAGCGAGACCGACGAGGATCGTCGGCCGCTGCTCGGCCGTGATGTGCACCGAGG
This sequence comes from Pyrinomonadaceae bacterium, assembly GCA_031406255.1. GTDB lineage: Bacteria > Acidobacteriota > Blastocatellia > Pyrinomonadales > Pyrinomonadaceae > JANOGZ01. Next base: position 4,129 of record JANOGZ010001094.1, read on the forward strand.
CGCGCGCCTGGAGGCCTCCTCCCATGATGGCCTGGAGGCGGGCTTCGCCCGTCGCCCCGGACGCCACGAGTTTGAAGGCAGCTTCGCCGCCCTCGAGCTTGACCATCAACAGGCCGGCTCCGAGCTGGGGCTGCTGAGACTGGAGGCCGGGCTGGGCGGCATCCATCTGAATACCGCTGACCGGGACATGCTTCTCGCCACCGATCTTCTCATCCATCCGCATCAACCGGCCAGCCGAAGCCTTGATGGCGACCTGGCCATCAGCCGCCGGATTGCCCCACTCGTCGTAGGCGCGAACTCGTAGGGCAGCCTCGTCGCGACCATTGGCCTGAATCTCCGCCTTATCAGAGACGAGTTCCAGGCGGCGCGCGGGTCCGCGTCCCATCACGATCAACTCCTGCGGACGTCCCGCCGCGCCTTCGGGACTGATCGGCGTGACGCGGATACTGTTCGGTCCGGGGCGCAGGTTGACGCTGACGTAGGTGAACGTCGAGACGTTATTCTTCCGATCGAGGCGGCTGGTACCGATATTCTTATCCGAGATCTGTTCGCCGTTGACCTCAAGTTTGGCTTTCCAGTTGAGCGCGACGCGGGCCTCGAGTTGCAACGCCGGCTGCATCACCACGGCATTCGGCTGGGGGGAAAGAACTCGCGCTTCGCCGGGCGGGACCGGTGCGAGTGTCTCGGTCGCGGCGACCTCATATGTCCCGGCCTCATTCGGTGTCTGGTCAGCCGACTTGAGCGGCGACGATCCCTTGCCGTTGACGGCCGCCTGATGCTGTGAGTCTCGCACGGCGCCCGCGGCTATCACAACGCCGGTCGGATCGTTCTTCGAAGAAGATGCGTTGACGGGTGGAAAATCCGACCGGGGTGTGGGTGAAGCGCTCGCCAGGGAAGCTTCGCCGCGCGCTTTGCCGGTCGTCACGAGAGCAAAGTTTTGACGAAGAAGCGCGCCGCCACCGATGGGAGTTCGAAGCAGTCGCGTCCAGCTCTGTCCATCGAGCGTGCCGCCATCCGCGAGAGCATAGCCATCGGGGAGGCTGACCGGGTCGAGCGCGATGACGTGAGACCCGTCGCCCAGAGAAGGAAAGTTATAGAGTCCCTCGGTGTCGGTCACCACCGCCTGTCCCGAATTAAGGTAGAGCCGCACCCCCGGCATCGGATGATCACCGGCGTCGAATTTTCCGTTGCGATTCACGTCCGCGAAGACGCGACCTAAAAGCACCTGGCGGGTGGAAAAGACGCCGCCACCGACGAAGACGGAAGCGCGTGCGGGTCTGGTTTCGTCACGCTCGCCCGACGGATATACGCCGGATGCGATGGCCGTGTTCTGCTGCTCGCCGCTGCGAGCATTAGCGCCGATGCGCACGCGGTAGAGTATCCGTGCGGTCGTGCCCGCGCCGACCTGGCCGACGTGAAAGAGAAGACCGTCGCCCTCCATCACGGGCTCGATTGCCTGCGCCGCCGAAGAACCGTTGGTGATGCGAGCCGTTCCCATTACGTAATGGAATGAATCGGGCAAACGGTCGCGGACGACGACATCATTGACGGGGACCGCCGCCGGATTATTGACTTCAACGCGGTATGTGAGTATGTCGCCGATCTCGGCGCGCGGGCGATCGACCGCTTTTGTGATCCCCAGGCCACGCTGATCGAACATCGGGATGTTCAACCCGATGCTGGCGATGTTTTCGAGCGAGACGTTTTCCTCGGTCAGCTCGAACCCGCCGGCGCGCGCCAGCGGCTGGCCGTCGAGAGCCCGCACGGTCGCTGCGTACAAGCCCGCCCCGACCGGACGAAGAGTGATCTCGATCAGACGCGCGCGGTAGCCGTCGGCCGTGACGACCAGGAAGTAACGCACCGGACTGGTCGGGGCGCCGAGCTGGTCGGGGGCGGGGGCGAAGCTGTAACGTCCGCCGGAGAGGGTCACGTACGGATTCACGTTGCGATCATTGGGCGTGAATCCCATATCCGGGGGCAGCGCGAGCAGGGCGCCGCTCGTTTGATCTGTAAGGAATGCCACGCGCGCGCCGTTGATCGTCTGGCTTCCGCCGCTGCGTCCCGCATAAATAGTGCCGAATGGATCGACGGCGGCGATGGTAGTAGAGGACTGCACCGCGCTGACGTTATCGCCGCTCAGCGTGGCTACATTGACGATCCCGATGCCGGGCTGGACTTGCCCGGCCACGCGCGCGCGAAATTTAATCTCCACCAACTCGTCGGGAGCAACCGTCTCGAGACGGACTTCGATGTGCCGGTCGCGGACGAGTCCCTCGTCCGCATCATCCTCGTCGGAGAGGGCGCGCTCGCGCAGGCGGAGCGAACCGGCGACATAATCGAGACCGAGGGGCAGGTCATCCGCCACCACCAGGCGGCGCGCGGCCGTCTCGCCGCTGTTGCGGAAGGCGATGGTGTAGTTGAGCGTCTGACCGTGCGCCGCCGTCACCCGCTCTCGGCCTTCGACGAGCTTGACGGGCGGAAGATTGGGTTCGTTCGGGGCGCTCAGGCGCGCTCCGTTGATTACTTTGTTGATGATCGTGCCGCTCTCAAGCGCCAGCACACTGTCAGCCGGCGCGACGTTCGAGCGCGCGGTGATGCTGATCGTGAGGGCGGAGCCCGGCGTCGCATCCCCCACGTCGACCACAGCGATGACGCCGAGGCAGGCGCGCGAAGCGATGCGCGGGGAGAGATTCGTGCCCGTTTGAATGAGAGGATCGCCGTCGCTGAGTGTGCCGCTCGCATCGGTATCGAAATGGAGTGCGATGAGCCGCGACGGGGCGCTCACTTCGGCGCGCGTGATCGTGTAGAAGTCCGGCATGTTGCCGGTGTTGCAGACGCGGAAGAAGCGTGTAACGCGCTCTTTGGGCGCGACGCTCGCTGAAGACTCTGTTTCATCGGGCGTGACGGCGAGCGTCGGGACGGCAATCACCCTGATTGTGATGGTCGGAGAGACGGTAGCAAAGCCTACCCCTTCATCATCCTTATATGTCCCTTCAGCCCGGTTTGTGATCGTTATGCCGGCCGGCTCTTCCTTGTCCGCGACGCGCGCCAGCGCTTGCATCGATGCAAGCGCCGGCGCGAGGAGGACGATGATGAAGAGTTTTTTG
>JANOGZ010001054.1:0-1520 GCA_031406255.1 Pyrinomonadaceae bacterium
GCTTGCGCGTCTTGAGGCTTGAAATGATTTCTCAGACACGCTCTTAGATGAAAATACGAGCGATACCTTTGGGCTTCTCATCGCGGGTAAAGCAAAACCATCCCCGCCAGTAACTGCGACGCTCTGGTACGTTTGTGAGCGCGAAATACAGATCACAATTGTACTTCATCCGAGCTTTATTGTTGTCAGATAGCTCTAATAATATGCTCTTGTGCGTTGGTGAAAGACTCCCGGCTTCCGCGGGATCCATGAAAACCACCACGTCTATATCGACCGGATCCTGTTTCTCTGTTGTGAATGACCCATCGAGCCAAACTTCAAAGTTAATGCTCATCTGGCGTATGACGGATAGCAAAGCCTTTAGTCCTTCAACGAGTTTCCTCCTTGCAGTTGAGTTAGGGAACGGATCAACAAACAGTTCTTCTAGCTTTCCCTCTTCTATGTCATGGAAGCCAGGAGCTAGTAACGGCGGATATTCTATCTTAGTCCGTGGCTGGACAACAGTATTCATAAATATTGACGGTAAGATCAATGATCACTTTATGGTTTGTCTAACCAACAGCCTTTCGTAATTTTTGCTTCAAAGTACGCCGGTGGCGGCCTACTCGCGCCACATATTTTCGAATCGCGTGAATTCCTTGAGGAAGGCGAGCTTCACCATTCCGGTCGGCCCGTTTCGCTGTTTGGAGACGATCAGTTCGGCGATCCCGGCATTTTCTTCCGTACGACTATATTGCTCCTCGCGATAGATAAAGGCGACGACGTCGGCGTCCTGCTCAATGGAGTTGTGAACAACAATGTTATTCACAATGAAATTGTGAGAACCCGGTACTGTTATGTCAAAGACTTCTCCAGTGCCGTCCATCCGAATCTCAACGATTTCATCCCAGTAAACATCGCTCTGAGCGAGGCGTGCAATTTCTATTGACTGAACACTCTCCGCTATTCTTGCTGCTCTTTCCCGGCTGACATTCTGTTTATAGATTTTCGTCCCGCAATAGGCCGTATTGATCCCCGCCAGCATTTGGCGAGTTGTAATTCCAAACTGCTGCCTAGCAGGAACGACATGGTTCTGCCAAACGCTGAAGGGAATAATATCCCTATTTGTTTTCGCGGAACGAGCCTGTGTATACTCCATGATCTCCTGTAGGCTTTGTTTCTTATACTCGCCCACCGCACCTATTACGCTTGCAAACTGCTCCAATTCAAACTTACCGGTTATTGCAACGTGATACTGATCCCGTCCTTTTCCGTTTTGGGGTCTGCGCCTCAACCAAGCATTTATACCGACTCGCAACAAAAGTGATTGCACTCCGTACGCCAGTCTCTCGCTGCTCGTTGCATAATATACGGCAGGAGGATAAAAGCCTGTCCTCATGCGAATACACCCATCCGTCGCCCACAGGTGACGTAAGAACAGCGCGATGGACGCCTGTTGCTGCTCGAAAACTTTTCCGGGCACAAACCTTTCGTAAGACCTCAACCCCCATGCACCCAACCCTTCAAGCCATTCGGCCACG
>JANOGZ010001062.1:0-3843 GCA_031406255.1 Pyrinomonadaceae bacterium
GAACATGGAGGCGGGCTGCCAGCAGTGCCACGCGAGCGACCGCGTGCTCGACGGCGCGCAGACGCTCACCCTCGGCAAAGATTTGTTTCAGGAGCGCGGCTGCACGGGCTGCCATCGCTATGAAGGTTTCGATCGCGAAACGGACGCGCTCACCAACACGCGGCAGACCGTCAAACAGTTGGAAGACGAGCGGACGGAAAATGAGCGCCAGGCAAAACAGGCGACGGCCGATGTCGCCACCGCCCCCGATGATGCGGCCGCGCAGAAACTCCTCGCCCGCGCCGAATCGCTGCGCGTCACCAACAGCCAGATCGAAGCCCGCATGGAGCAAATGAACACGCAGGCGCGTTACCTGATGCAGGATCAAAAGAAGGTCGGCCCGAATTTGAAAGACGTTCGGCTGAAGCTGCGTAAAGAGTGGATACCGGTCTGGCTGCAAAACCCGCAGGAGTTCCGTCCCGGCACCAAGATGCCCACCTACTGGCGTCTCGACGGCGAGGGCAATCGCACGGCCGCGCACAACCAGCGCGAGGAGAGTGAGCGCAAGGCGATCGCGGCTTATCTCTGGCAGGAAAGCTACGTCGGGCAGGTGGCCAGGCAACCGCAGGGCGATGGCGCGCGCGGCAAACAGCTCTTCGAGACGCGCGGCTGCATGGCCTGCCACTCGATCGGTGAGGGCGATCCGAAAACTTATATCGGCGGAGATTTTGCCGCCAACCTGCAGCGCGTCGGCGAAAAGGCCAGCTACGATTATATCGTCCGCTGGATCCACAACCCGCGCGAGCGCTGGGCCCCCTACTGTCCGACGGAGAAGCGCGATCTGACGCCGGAAGATTACGCCAGGAAGAATCTACCCTATGTTTTTGATGTGAATCATTCGAAGTGCCCGAATGACGGCGCCGAAATACAGGTGCAGAATATGACGGTGATGCCGAATTTCCGTCTCTCCGACGCCGACGCGCGCGACATCGCGACATACCTTTTCTCGCTCGCGGGAGAACGGTCCTATCCGGAGGCGTCCTACATGGACGATCCCGGTTTGAAGGAACAGGGGCGCGCGCTGATCAAGCAGTATGGCTGCGCCGGGTGCCACGAGATAAAGGGTTTCGAAGAGGAGCAGCGCATCGGCAAGGAACTGACGACCGAGGGCGCGACGCCCATCGAGCGGCTCGACTTCGCACTGCTGACGCATGAGGCCGAGCTGGGCCATGACCCGCAGGATGAAAACAAAAAGATCGAGCCGTGGTACAACCGCAAGGGATTCTTCGATAACAAGCTGGCGACGCCGTGGATCTACGATAAAGGCAAAGAGAAAGAGCCTCAGGATTTGCTGCGGATGCCGAAGCCGTATCTGACTGATGAATGGAGAAACGCGCTGACGACGTTCCTCCTGGGAAGCGTCGGCTTCGAGGGCGCGAGCGTTCCGGCGAGCATCTTCTATAAACCGACCAACCAGCAAAAAGACATTCAGGATGGCTGGTGGGTCGTCAAGAAATACAATTGTATGGGCTGCCATACGGTGCAGGTGGGACAGCGCTCCGTCCTTTCGGGGCTGCCGTTTTACCAGACCCCCGAAGGCAAAGAGCAATTGCCGCCGGCGCTGACGACAGAGGGCGCGCGCGTTGATCCCAACTGGCTGCTCCGCTTCCTCAATGACCCGTCCTTGAGCGACACCAGAACCAATGACCAGAGCCTGACGGCGCGCATCGCGATGTCTACTCCGCGTCCGAACAGCGATTCGCAGGGTGGCGAGGGCCGCCAGCCGGGCGGCGCAAACGGCGGTGGACAGAGTCCGCCGGCGGCGGGAGGCGCCGCTCCAGCGCAGAATGACACTCAACGCGACGGCGGTGCCGGCGTGGGAGGCGGTGGCGGTGGTCGGCTGCTTTCGCCGCAGCCGGGCGCAGACCGCAACAGCGTGCGGCCGTATCTCGGAGCGCGGATGCCGACCTTCAGCTTCTCGCCGAACGAGTTGCGCCTTCTCGTGCGCTTTTTCCAGGCCATCTCGGCGCAGTCCGAGCCGTACATCAAAGAGGAGATCGAGCCGCTCACGCCATCGGAGCAGAATCTCGCGCGCGCCTTGTTCACCTCGCAGGCCGCCCCATGCATGAAATGTCACGTGACGGGCGACCCGGTGCGTGACAGGACCGCGACAGCGCCAAACTTCCTGCAAGCGGGTGAGCGTTTGAAACCGGGATGGACCTTCCGCTGGCTGCTCGACCCGCAACGCATTATTCCGGGCACCTCGATGCCTTCGGAGCTTTTCAAGAAGGATGGGGAACGGTGGATCTTCAACGGCCCGCTGCCGGCGGGAGCGAGCGAATACGAGGGCGATCACGCGAAGCTGCTGGTGCGCTACATGCTCTTGCTCACGCCTGATGAGCAGCGCCGCATCGCCTCGACCGTGCCGACGGCACCGCCGTCCCCGAGCGGTAGCGAACCGCAGGCGCAACCACCGACGCCCGTCGCGGCGCACCGCGGTTGGAGAGTACCGCCAGCAAGCATATCTGAGCGACGCACGAACGGTGGTCAGCGTGCGGCGCAGAATCGTGGTGGGGAGCAGCGGCGCCGGCGACCGCAAACTTCTTCGCTTGCGCCGGCGCGCTCTCGGCGCGGCGTCAGGTCACGACGCGCCACCGCCATCGCGATGGCGGGGCGGGCGCGCGGCGGCGCTTTCTCGCCCTGAGGCTATTACGCATATAATAAGCACCAAGGCTTTAATACTGAGGAGGAATAATTATGTTACCGAAACGCGCGCGTTCGCTCGCGGCTCTTTTCATCGCGCTCTGCCTGCTCTCATTTGCGCTGGCCTGTGGAAGCAGCGAAGACGACGAAGATACTGAAGGGGCCGGTGGGGGAGATGCGCCAGCGACGGCCGGGGTGAAATACACGCCGAGCGGCAATGAGGGCACCCTTACCGGCACGATTGCGTTCAACGGCGAAGCTCCGGCGGAGAAAAGGATCAGCATGGATCAGGACCCCGCCTGCGTGCAGGCCAACCCGAACGCCGTCGCCGAAGACGTGGTGATCAAAGACGGCAAAGTGCAATACGTCTTCGTCTATGTGAAGGACGGCAAGCTGGCTGACGGCAAGAATATCACCGGCTTTAGCTTTGCACCTCCGGCCGAGGCCAGGGTGCTCGACCAGAAGGGTTGCCAGTATCAGCCGCACGTAATCGGGATTCAGACCGGGCAAAAGCTGAGCATCACTAATAGCGACCAGACGACGCATAACGTCAATGCGCAGCCGACCACCAACACGAAATTCAACCAGGCCCAATCGGCCAACGCCGCTCCGATCGAAAAAACGTTCCAGCGCCCGGAAACACTCATTCCGGTCAAATGCAACCAGCACCCGTGGATGAAGGCGTGGATCGGCGTCCTGAATCACCCGTTCTACGCCGTGAGCGGCCCCGACGGAAAGTTTGAGATCAAGGGCTTGCCGCCCGGTACCTACACGGTGGAAGCATGGCACGAGAAGTTCAAGACCGCGCCGCAGCAGATAACCGTCGGCGCGAAAGAGAGCAAGACGGCTGATTTCACTCTGAGCGCGGGCGGCGCGACCGCCTCCGTCGAAGGCGGGTCGCTGGAAATTCTGCCGGCCCTCGATCTGCCGATGCTGATGAAGCACTGAACTGCAGTAAGTGACGAGTGACAGGATGGAAACTTGTTCTCGCTCGTCACTCGTCACTGTTTTATGAATACCGGTCTACATCGTTTTACCTTACTGGTTACCGGCGCCACCTTCATCTTGATCGTGGCCGGGGCGCTGGTGACAAGCAATGGCGCCGGGCTCGCGGCGCCCGACTGGCCGCTTTCCTACGGGCAGGTCTTTCCGCGGATGGTC
>JANOGZ010001065.1:0-8502 GCA_031406255.1 Pyrinomonadaceae bacterium
AAATTACGCGAAGCGCGCCGCGGATAACGCTTTCCCGAGCATCTGTCGCGGCTGACCGGTACGCGCTCTCGTCTTGAAACGCGCGGTGTTTTGCGTCTATGCTCCTTTGTTCGTGCTTTTCAAAGCTCAGCTAAATGGTGAAAAGAGAGATGGCGGCAACTCCCAACATCCTGGCGGTGATTCTCGGCGGCGGCGCGGGCACACGGCTGTTTCCGCTCACTGCGAGGCGATCGAAACCGGCGGTGCCACTCGGAGGTAAATATCGTCTGGTCGATATCCCGATCTCAAACTGTATCAACTCGGATGTCTTCAAAATCTTCGTCCTCACGCAGTACAACTCGGCTTCACTGAATCGTCATATCGCGCAGACCTACCGGTTCTCGCAGTTCTCCGATGGTTTCGTGGATATTCTCGCCGCCGAACAGACGCCGGAAAGCCCGCAGTGGTTTCAGGGGACGGCCGATGCCGTGCGGCAGGTTCTCCCCCACATCAGCGATTGGGGAATCGATACGCTGCTGATCCTCTCGGGCGATCACCTGTACCGGATGGACTACCGTCAATTCCTGGCCCGCCACTTCGAGACCGACGCCCATGTGACCGTCTCGGTGGTTCCGCGTGGAAGGGAATCGGCCGAGAGCTTCGGGCTGTTGAAGACGGATGAGAGCGGGCGCATTATAGAGTTTCGCGAAAAGCCGAAGGGCGAGGCGCTCGAAGAGATGAAAGTGGATACGCGCATCTTCGGCCTCAGCGAGGAAGAAGCGCAGCAGCGTCCCTTCCTCGCGTCAATGGGCATCTACGTGTTCAACTACAAGTGGCTCGAAGAGCTGCTCGCGCGCAATACGACGTGGGTCGACTTCGGCCGCGAGGTTATTCCGGCGGCCATCGATTGCTGCAACGTGCAGTCCTACGTCTTCGACGACTACTGGGAAGACATCGGAACGATTTCGGCTTTCCACGCGGCGAATCTGGATATGACCTCGCGCCTGCCGCAATTCAATTTCTTCGACGCCGAATCGCCGATCTATACACGCGCGCGCTATCTTCCCTCTTCCAAGTTGCACAACAGCGAGATAAACGATTCGATCATCAGCGAGGGGTGCATTATCAATGGGGCGAAACTCATGCGGTCGCTGATCGGAGTTCGCAGCCGCATCGAGCAGGGCGCGCGCATCGAAGAATCTTTCCTGATGGGGGCCGACTACTACCAGACCATCGAGGAGATGGGCGATGAAGTCAAGGCCGGGGTGCCGCGCATCGGCATCGGTGAAAACACGATTATTCGACGCGCGATCATCGATAAAAATGCGCGCATCGGCGCGGGCGTCCAGCTCATCAATGAAAGTAACGTCGAATACGCGGATGGCCAGGATGGCAGCTACTATATACGCGACCACATCGTCATCATCCCCAAAGACGCGACGATCAAAGACGGCACCGTGATCTGAAGGTCGAAGCGATAAAACCCGAACGCCACGGAAGCGATGTATGAAACTTTTGCATCGCTTCCGTGGCGTTCGTCGCTTTCTGTTAACTAAGAGCTAACGTCCTCCGTTGAGTTGTCGCTTGCGCATCTCCGGCGGGCTCGCCGGACGCTGCTGGGTAGTGGCGACATTGCCTCCCGAAGAATTGTAGATGTAGCTGTCGCGCGCGCGGACGACGAGATCGGGACGGTTGACGCGCACCTTGATCTGGCGCCGCTCGCCGCTCTGCGCCTGCCGCTTCGGGTAATAGCCGAGGCTGTACTGCTGCCGCAGCTCTTCGGCGATATCCGAGAAGCTCTGGGTGAGATTGCGGAGGCTGCCGGCGCGATAGACGCGCCCGCCGGTTCTACTGGCCATGCCATTGAGATACGCGTCGGCGCGCGCGTAGTCGCCGCGGCTCGACCCCGACCCGCCGCCGCCACGGCCACCGCGACCGCCGCCGCCCGGCACGGGCAAAGGGATGGGAAAGGGAAACGGCCATCTTCCGATAATGATCGAAGGACTGCGACGGGAGGGCCACGGCGAGGAGCCCCCGCCGCCGACATCATCATAGGTGTCGTACTGCACCGGATAAATCAGCGCATCGAGTTCTTCGGCATCACGCACATTCCGGTCATAGCTGGCGCGGCGGCTCGTGGTATCAACGCCATCCGTAAACAACACGATCGCCTTGCGTCCCTCGATACGATTGAAGCGCTCGTTGATGACGAGATCAACCGCATCGTAGAGGCGTGTGCCCCCGCCGGTACGCGTGCGGCGAATCGCGCTCCGCAGGGTATAGCGGTCGCTCGTCGGCTCGGCCAGCACATCGACGCGATCATCGAAAGCGACGACCATCACGCGATCGTCGGAGCGGAGTTGATCCACAAAAGCGATGGCCGCATCCTGAATCTCTTCAAGCTTGAAACGCGTCGAGCTGCTGGTGTCGAGCAGGAGAGCGACGGTGAAGGGCTTCTCGACGGTCGCAAAATAAGCAACGTCCTGTTCTATGCCGTCCTCGTAGATGCGAAAATCCTGCTTTCGCAGATCGGGAATGTACCTGCTATTGCGATCTATCACGCTGACCGGGATCGTGACCAGCGTGGTGTTGACGCGGACCACATCGTCCTCGCCGACTTCTTCCTGCCCACTACTGCCCGACGGAGCGGTCTCGCGCGCCGTCTGCCCACCGGCGCGCGGCTGGCTGCCGGTTGTGCCGGTGTTTCCCGAAAGCGTCGGCCGGCGTGCCGGGGCTGCCGGCGCGGGCGACTGCTGCTGCTGCGTCCGCGCCGGAGGAGCGGCGGTCGGTTCCCCGCGGGGAGCGCCCGTGACAGGTTTCGTCCCGACGCGGCGCGGGCGCGATTGCGCGCGTAAAAGCTCAGGTGCGGAGACGACGAGGAGGGAGACGAGCAAAACAAGGACGTAAATCTTTCTCATGACCTGTCAACTCCTTTGGTTGAGACTGGAACCGGGACGATCGGACGGGAATGCCGAACCATGTATCTGATGCGCGAGGTGCGCTCGCAAGCTGCTTCGTAACGGGGAGAGTCGCCATAATAGCACAGGCGCTCGGGCTACTTTAACCCGCGCTCAGCCGGGGTCGCCTCGCCGGCGCTGGCGATGGCATTGAAAATAAAGGGAAATGTGGCCCACGTCTGACCGCGATGCTGCGGACGAAAGCCGAAGAGGATCACGCGCCCGCGCCCCAGCGGAACTTCAGCGAGCGCCACCTTGCCCGCGATAAAGCGTTCGCCGAGCAGCCAGCCGGAGCGCAGCACGTCGCGCCCGGCGTAACGCGCGACGACGCGCACGCGTCCCGGGTCGGTTATCTCGAAAGCCCTGCTGTTGATGAAATAGGCGTCCACCTCGCGCTCCAGCCCGCGCGCCAGCGGGTGCGAAGTGTCAACCTCGATTTTGAGGATTGAGCCGGGCGCGTAAAACTCGGACGATTTGACCCCGTCGAGGACATTGCGAAGCGGCAGATCGAAATGCTTGATGGCCAGTTCCGTCGCCGCGTCGAAGCAGATCAGCGTGCCGCCCTCTTCGACGAAGCGCCGCAGATTTCCCATCCCTGCTTCGGTCAGCCCGCCCGTAAACTCCGGCGGGTATTTCTCGCTGTTGTTGCCTTCGAGGATTTCTCCGGCGCGCTGCGAGGGAAGGATGACGGCGTCGTAGAGAGCGCGCAGATTTCCGGAGCGTACAGCGCGATCAGACAGCGATTCGTAGGGCACGTTGAAAGTATCGAAGACGAAGCGCGTCCAGCCTTCATCCATCGAGCCGGTCCAGCCCTTGTAGAGCGCCAGCCTGACGGGACGCGGCAGCGGATTGGGGATCGGTGAAGCGGGGCGGTCGCCGCGGTCGGGCGCCGATAGCGGCAGGCCCAGATCACGCCGTACCTCCGCTTCAGCGCGAACGAGGGTCAGCCGTCTTTCGCCGGCCGCCTCGCGGATGTTCAGTACGGGTATCGCCTCGACACCCATCTGCCACGGCAGCGTCCAGCCCGTCACATCGTAGGGGCGTTCGGCTTCGCCTCCCGCGGCGCGTCGCTCCGGATAGACCTGACGTTCGAACAGCGCCTGCACGTTCGCACGATACGGCTGCGCGAGAAAGACGATATAGCTGCCGCCCGGGATTTCCTGCATCGCTCCCGTCCGGCCGTCGGGAGAAACCCTGTTCTCGCGTCCCGAATCAATATGCAGCGGAATTTGCAAAGCGGCATGCAACTCCCGGTCAAGACGGTGTACTTCGACGCCCTGTCCGACGAGCGCGCCGATCATCTTCGAGACATTCTCATCTCTTCTGCCCTGTCCTGCCGGAATAAGGTAAGCGAGCGGGCGCGCGGGCGTTGACGCGCTCGGCTGCCAGTCGAGCGCGCGGCGGCCCAGTTCATAGAAATTTCGCAGGTAACTCGCGCGGTAAGTGGCGGCCAGCGAGAGCACCGCGCGGGCGGCGACCAGTTCCATATTCATGATGTCGCGCGGTCGCCAGAGGCCTCCGGGCCAGGGGTCCGGAAAGTTCGTCGCCGGCACGAGCGCCCCCTGCGGCATGCCGCGCGAGGTGGCTTTCGCGAGTTGTGCGGGCGTGATCGTCAGCGGCGTCATCAGCCTCGCGCTCGCCGCTTCGGAGAGAATACCGATCGAGTTGTGGTAATAGGGGGCGCTGCGGAATCCGCCGTGCCACCACATATCGTAGATCGCGTTGGTGATGACGCCCTGATGCCCGGCCGCCTGCAAATCGGCCGCGATCTTGTGGCCGAGGAGGCCGACCTCGCGCAGCAGCAGCGGCGCGATGTGCGGGTTCGCCGGATCATAAAAGGGCGGAATGAAAAATCTCGACCCATCGATGCCCTGCTGGTGAACGTCGTAGACGATCTGCGGAAACCACTCTTTCCAGAAAAGGCGCGTGATCGCCTGCGTCTCTCGCAGGTTGAGCATGAACCAGTCACGGTTGTTATCATGGCCGGCGTAATGATGATAAAGCTCGGGCGGTTCCGTGCCCTCGTAAGGCGTGCCGAGCGTGCGCCGGTACCAGTCGGCGACCAGATCGATGCCGTCCGGATTGGCCGAGGGAATCAACAGGATGATGGTGTTTTGCAAAATCCCGCGCGTCTCCTGATCCTCGGCGCTCGCGAGTTCGAAGGCGAGCTGCAGCGACATCTGCGAAGCCACTATTTCCGTCGAATGGATCGAGCACGAGATGGCGACGACTGTTTTGCCCTCGCGCAGCAACCCTTCGCGCTCCGCCGCGTCGCCGACCAGCCGCGGGTCGGCGAGCCGCCGCTGAATCCCTTTGTATTTCTCCAAATCGCGTATATTCTCTGGCGCGCTGATCACGGCGACGATCAATGGCCGATTCTTCGTCGTCGCGCCGATCGGGACGACCTGGACGCGCTCGCTCGCCCGGTCGAGCCGCGCGAAATAGTCTGTGATCTGTCGCCAGTCGGCGATGGTGCGGTCATCACCGGGCGTAAACCCCAGCACCGCGCGCGGCGTTGGAAGCGCCGATTGAAGGTCGGCGGGCGCGATTTGAGGGGAGCGGGATAAGGGCGCAGAAGAAGAGCGCCGCGCCGCGGCTGGGGGCGGAAAGAGTCCGCAAAAGGAGAACGCCAGAGCGGTCACAGAAAACAAAGCGAGTCGAAACAAATGACGAGACATTCCGATAGTCTTTCAAAAGAATTAATGGCTGAAGATATAGGGGGACAAGCGGAAGCGACCGGCGAGTCTAGCATAAACATCCATCGGTCGCTCGCCGGACGGCTGCACTACTGGTGGTCGCTTTTTGTCGCCGCGATGCTTTTGTTGATCTTTGCGCCGCCCGCGCTGTTCGTCGCGTGGGTGGCGAACCGCCACCACTGGGTTTACCCGCTGGCACACTTCGGTGCGTGCAACTGGCTGCGGCTGAGCGGTATGAAAGTGCGCGTGCGCGGTCTTGAACATCTCGATCCGCGGCAGACTTATATCTTCATCTCGAATCACCGCTCGTATATCGACACGGCGGCGCTTTATTACCACACCGGACGCCGCATCGGCATCCTCGCCAAGAAAGAGCTGCTGAAAGTGCCGATTCTCGGCTGGGGCATGGGCTACGTCAATATCATGGCGATTGATCGTTCGAACCGCGAGCGGGCGATGGAAACCGTCCGCGCCGCGACTGATCGCATTCGCTCCGGCATCTCGTTCGCCGTGTTCGCCGAAGGCACGCGCGCGCGTCCCGGAGAGTTGCTGCCGTTCAAAAAGGGCGCCTTCTACATGGCGATCGAAACGGGCGTGCCGATCGTTCCCGTGGCGATGAAGAACACGGATGTTTTGATGGGCAAGGGGACGGGCGTCGCGCGCCCCGGCACCTTCGAGATGGTGCTGATGCCGCCCGTCGAAACAACCGGACTCTCGACCGATGAAGACGTCAAACAGCTCATCGCGACGGTGCGCGGGCGCATCGCCGAAGAATTAAAAATAGCCTTTAAAGAATGAAAGGTCGCCGGTCAGCGTGGCTCGGAGAGAGCCGCGACCACACCATCCGGCGACCTTTTTGAGCTTTCGATCTTTTATCGTTAAGGCTTTGGCCTGGTGGGCGTCGGCGCCGGCTCTACTACTCCGGGCTCGCCTTCCTCGACGATCGTCACGGTGCCACGCAGAGGCTCGAAGTCCGTGTAGCGCACGCGCATGCGGACGTGCACTGCCTGACCGGTCTCAAAAACCAGTTCATCATCAGCATAAGTGTAGGTCGGGAACCAGTAGCGCCCGTTAATCTGCTCGCGATAGGTCTCGAAGGTGGGAAACCGCTGCTTACCTTCGGGCACTCCCTTGCCCTTCGCCTTGACGATCTGTAAATCGCGGTCATCCACCCAGATGCGACCCTGAAAGAAACGCTCCTTGGTCTTCTTCGGATCGGGCATCACCTTCGGGGTGACATCGAAAACATATAAGTCCAACTCGTCGATGCGGTCTTTACCGGCGTACGTAAAATTATAGAGCCCGGCTTTCGAGGCTTCGAGGGCGAACGGCTGGATGCCGCCGAGATCCTCCAGGTCTTCATCCGACACACCTATTTGCGTGAGGGTGTGCATCGGGAAAAAGAGGATCTTCTCATAGCGTTTGCCGCTATCGTCGAAGACGAAGCGCGAGACGCGGCGATACTCGCCCGAGATCTGCCCGCCGAGACCGATCGTCTGAACGACCGCATCGCGCTTGAAGCTGTACTGATTGAGCGCTTTGCGGAATTCCGTCTCCTTCGCCGTAAACGCCTGGATGATCTGCTCAACATTCACCGCGCCGCCTGCGGCGGGGCGCTGCTGCGGCTGTTGCGCCTGCGTCGCGCGCGAAAACGGTGCGGCCGCGACGAGCGCGAGCGCGAGCGCGGCCAGCATCAGGAACAAGTAAAAATAGCGTTTCATGGTAGTCGAGCCCGTCTGGTCTATTTCGATTAGAGTAAAAGCGCTTCCCCTCACAGCAGGGAGCAAAAGTATTCGACCTGTGAGCTTTGCTCAGATGCGCCGGGGGCGCCCCGCTGTTGCCACTCGCGCCTCGTCCGGCGGCAAATTAAGAGGGCTTGCCGCTTAACTCTGGCCTTCACGGCCGACAAATTCGACTTCGACGCGACGCGGGATGATCCCGCGCGCGGCGCCTTCATCGAGCAGGCGCTGGACGGCGACGCGGCCGCGCGCGGTGTAGTCGAGCGTCAGATCATTGACCCACATCGCGACGAAACGGTCGGCCAGATCGGTATTCATATCGCGCGCAAACTGCATCGCATACTGCAAGGCATCGGCCCGGTGTTCGAGCGAATAACGGATGCTTTCATGCAGGCAGCGTGAGATGCGATCGATGGTTTCGGCGCCGAGGTCGCGCCGGATCGCATTGCCGCCCATCGGCAGCGGCAGTCCGGTCCAGGTATTCCACCACTCGCCGAGATCGACAACTTTCTGGAGGCCGAGATCCTGGTAAAAAAGCTGTCCCTCATGAATCAGCAGACCCGCATCGCAATCGCCGTCCTGCACCGACTTGATGATCTGATCGAAGGGCACGACCTCATACTGAAATGCCGGGCACAGGATACTGAGCGCGAGAAAGGCGCTCGTCAGTTTCCCCGGCACAGCGATTTTGAGGTTCGCCAGATCCTCTACTTTATAGGGCTCGCGCGCGACGACGATGGGACCGTAATTGTCGCCGATGGACGCGCCGTGCGGCAGCAGCGCGTATTTATCGGCGATGTAGGCGTACGCGTGAAAGCTGATCGCGGTGACATCGTAGCGGCCGCGCATCGCGCATTCATTGAGGGTCTGGATGTCGTCGAGCACGTGGGTGAAAGAGAGATCGCCGGTGTCGAGCTTATTGGTCGCCAGCGCATAGAACATGAACGCATCGTCCGAATCGGGCGAGTGCGCGAGTGACGCGGTTCGCCAGCGTGCCAAGCGCGGGCGTTGACACCGTGACGATATCGCCCACCACATGCGTGAAACCCTGGCCCGGCGGGTCGAATCCCGCCAGAAACTCCAGCGCGTGCCTCTCCGGAATCGCGCACTCGCGAGCCACGCGTTGAAAAG
>JANOGZ010001117.1:0-2271 GCA_031406255.1 Pyrinomonadaceae bacterium
GGCACGCAGCACGTGGGCGAAACCGAGCCGGTCATGCGCCTTCTCGAAGAGGAGCTGCAAAGATCGAAGGAGCAGCATCAAACGATCATCGAGCAGTACGAGACGCAGACCGAAGAACTAAAAGCCTCGAATGAAGAACTGCAAGCGATGAACGAGGAGCTTCGTTCGGCGACCGAAGAACTTGAGACGGGCAAGGAAGAGCTGCAATCGGTCAACGAGGAAAATCCAGACCATCAATGGCGAGTTGAAGAACAAAATCGACGAACTAGCCGTCGCCAACAGCGACTTGCAAAATTTGATCACGTCAACCGATCTGGCGACGATCTTCGTTGACAGTGACTTGAACATCAAATTCTACACTCAGCGCGCTCAAAACATCTTTAATTTGATTCCGTCGGATACGGGGCGACCGCTCTCAGACATCACGCACAAACTCGATTACGCCGACATGTTGCAAGACGTGGAGCGGGCTCTCGACGATTTGCATAAAACAGATCGTGAAGTGGCGAGCCGCGATGGACGTTGGTACATCGCGCAGGTGACGCCTTATCGCACGGCTGCGAACAGCATCGAAGGCGTCATCCTGACCTTCATTGACTTCACCACGCGCAAACTCGCGGAAGGAGCGCTGCTCGAAGCGAAAGAGCGTTTGGGACTGCTCGTCGAGAGCGCAAAGGATCACGCCATCTACACGATGGACGCAGACGGGCGCATTGATTACTGGAACAGCGGCGCGCAAGCTCTGCTCGGCTACACCGAGAGCGAGATCATCGGGAAATCTACCGCGTTGCTTTTTACGCCCGAAGATTGCGAGCGTAAAGAGCTGGAACGTGAGATGCGCGAGGCCAGCGAACGCGGCAGCGCGAATGATGAACGTTGGTACGTCCGCAAGGATGGCACGCGCTTTTACGCGAGCGGATTCTTGTCTCTCCTGCGCGACGAGCGCGTCAAAGCGGGAACTGTGCATGGCTACGCGATGATCGCCCGCGACCTCACCGAGCGCAAAACAGCAGCGGATGAGTCAATACGCTTTCAAGCACATTTGCTGGATACGGTTGAACAGTCGGTTATCGCCACTAATCTGGACGGAATTGTCATTTACTGGAATCAGTTTGCCCAAAAGCTCTATGGATGGACGGTACAAGAGGCGATAGGTCGCCAAATCATGGAATTGACAACGTCGGAAATAATGGCTGAACAAGCTCTTGAGATTATGTCCCAACTGCGTCAGGGCAAAAGCTGGGCTGGAGAGTTTAACGTGCAGCGACGTGACGGCACGACGTTTCCAGCACAACTTATCAACTCACCTGTCAGCGATGGCGAAGGGGAATTAATTGGCATTATCGGGGTTTCCATTGACATCAGTGAGCGCAAGCGGCAGGAAGACTCACTGATAGAACTCACCCGTCAATTAGAGCGGCAGTCCAACGTCTTTAATACTACGCTTTCATCCATCCCCGACTTCGCCTACATCTTCGACCGGGACGGGCGTTTCCTCTACGCGAATCAGCCGCTGCTCGACCTGTGGGGTATGAAGCTCGACGAAGCGGTGGGAAAGAATTTCTTCGACCTTCAATATCCTGACGACCTGGCGTTGCGCCTTCAGCGGCAGATTCAGCAGGTCATTGACACCCGGCAGGGACTCAGGGACGAGACACCCTATACCAGTCCGACCGGCGCGGAAGGGTTTTATGAATATATCTTCACTCCGGTCAAGGCCTCCGACGGGACGGTGGAAGTGGTCGCGGGTTCTACGCGTGACTACACCGAGCGCAAGCGGGTCGAAACCGCATTGAGTGAAAGCCGCGAGCGACTGCAAATGGCGATGAACGCCGCGAAAATTTATTCATGGGAGATGAACTTAGCGACGCAGCAGGTCGAGTGGTCTAATAATCTGGAACGGGTGATCGGTTTTCACTTGCCGTCAGATTTTGCAATCGTTAATAGTTTCATACACCCCGAAGACCGGGAAGAAACAGTAAAGTTGATCTCGCAGGCGATTAGCGGTGGCGAAGATTACGAATCTGAATTTCGCCTGGTGAATCCGAAGAGCGGCGAGATTGTGTGGGTGCGCGGGCAAGGCGTTTTGGTAGGGAATGCTCAAAACTCTCCGCAGCGTTTTGTCGGCATCACGCAAAACATCACCGAGCGCAACCAGGCGGAATCACATCTGCGCGAATCGGAAGAGAGATTCCGAGCGATGTTTGAACAAGCAAACGTCGGCATCGTGCAGGCGTCTTTCGACGGAACACTGCTAAAGGTGAATCCCGG
>JANOGZ010001161.1:0-2615 GCA_031406255.1 Pyrinomonadaceae bacterium
CCGGGATGGTGCTATCCATGCAGCCCGGCGCTTTTATCATCGCCGCGCATGAGCGCGATTGGCAGCGCGTCGCCAACATCGCGCGCTCCGAAGGCGAGCATATACTGCTTTATCATAATGATCGCCAACGCTATGCGAAGACGGCGGATCACAGCCGGGGTGGCGCTCACCCGATCCTGAATTGATAATCCTCTTGAGCGGCCGTAATTAAGAGGCCGACCGCACCTCGCTATCTGCTAAAAAATATGATCGACGGTTGTTCGAGCCCGCGCTAACTTCGCTGGCGTGGGCTTCGACTTCTCCGGTGGCGAAAACCGGCCTCCCCTCATGCTTCAGATCAGCAGTAGCCGCCGCCAACCAGTTTTTCGGAAATCGGAAAGAGGATGTCCTGCCCCAGCTGGCAGAAAAGAGTTGACGCGGGGGCAGACAAAACACTACAAGATAATTTCTTCGAACAGGCTTTGATTGGTTCCCCAGACAACTATGGCGACGCGCTTGCCTCCAACCTCCCCGAAGCGGTCGCGCACCTCGTATGCGCCCTGACGCTGATCTGATGCGACGGATTGACTTAAAAAAAGCGCAGACCGCGCGCGCCAGCACGATTCGTGATATCAATCGCCAGATCGTGCTCAATTACGTGCGCGATAGAGAGCCGATCTCGCGCGCGGAGATCGCCCGCTCAACGGCTCTCCAGCGTTCGACCGTCTCGACCATCGTCGAAGAACTCAAAGCCGATGGATTGATCGAAGAGATCGGGACGGGCGAGTCTACCGGCGGGCGGCGCCCCACGTTGCTCCGGCTTCATGCTGAGGGGGCACTGGCGATCGGGGTGGATATCACTCCATCTTTGACGACCGTGGTCTCCAGCGATCTGGCCGGGCGCGTACTCGAACGCAAAGAATTTCCCAACATCCCGCAGGCAGAGGAAATGATCGGGCGGGTGGTCGACTGTGTGCGCAGCTTCACCGTAAATAAAAACGGTCAGGATGTGGAGGGCACGATTGCCGGCGTCGGCGTGAGCCTCCCGGGATTGGTTGATCCGATCACCGGCAGGGCGATCTATGTGCCGTACTTCAAATGGCGCGATCTTAATATCGCGGAGGAAATCTCGGCCCGTACTAATCTGGAGGTGAGGGTTGATAATGACGCCAACGCCGCCGCGCTGGCCGAGTTGTGGTTCGGTCGTCCCGAGGTGAGCGAGGCGCGCGACTTCATCATGATACTGGTCGCCGAAGGCATCGGCACCGGCATCGTTTTTGATGGGGAGATTTATCGCGGAGAGCGCGGAGCGGCCGGCGAGTTTGGCCATATGATCATCGGAGAACACGCGCCGGTCGCCTGCTCCTGCGGTAATCACGACTGCTGGGAAGCCTTCTCTTCCAACGGCGCGGCGATCGCGCGTTATCTAAAGATGTCGCCGCATCGCGACGATGGCGAGCAAACAATTGATTTCGCGACACTCGTCGAGCGCGCGCTCGTCGGGGAGAGCGCCGCCGTCGCCGCGCTCTCGGAGACGGCACACTATCTCGGCATCGGCATCTCAAACTTGATCGTCGGCCTCAGTCCGGAGGCGGTCGTGGTCAGCGGCCCGATCACGCGCGCGTGGCCATTGATCTCTGAAGCGCTCGAGGAGCCGGTCCGGAAAAGCATTCGTCGCGGCCTGCCTTCGGCGCGCATTGTCGCTTCAACGCTCGGCGATCAACCGACCCTGATGGGCGCGATCAGCCTCGTGCTGGCGCGCAAGTTCGGCCTCTCCAGACAATGAGCCGCGGATCAGGCGGGTTATGGACGGAATGATTTTCGCTTCACCGGGTCGGGTTGCCCGGCACACGCTCCCGTATCGCTACGGCTTCACGCCCTTGCCTTCGATAATCGTGAGCGTCCGGTCGATGCCGGGGACGTCAACGATCTCCGTCGTGCCGTTCGGCCACTTGATTTCGAGTTTGTCAATTTTTGTCGCCGCGCCGAGACCGAAATGAAGGCACGGATCGTTCTGCGATGAATAGCCCGCGCCGCTGATCGCATCGGCGCGCTGCCTGATCTTGCCGACCGTCAAATAAGCGATCGCCCCGGTCGCATCCTTCGGGCTTCTCTTCGCGACATCGCCGATCAGACGCAATCTCAGCCAGTGGTTCGCGGGTTCACTGACATTACGCAGGACGGTCGGCGACATATCCATATTATTGAGCACCGCATCGAGCCGCCCGTCGCCGTCGAGATCACCGATGGCCAGCCCCCGGCTCGGCCACGCGCCCGCCAGACCGCTTCCCGGTGCGGCCGCGACGCGCTCGAACCGGCCGCTCCCGCCATTACGAAACAACAACGGTTGCTGCGCATAACTGGTGCCCCACTGCTGCCCATCGACCGACGGATAGACATGCCCGTTCGCGATGATGACATCCTTCCAGCCATCATTGTCATAATCCATGAAACTGGTGCCCCAGCCGAGGAAGGGGATCGTCGTCTCGCCATGACCGGCCTGAAAGGTGACGTCTGTGTAGTTGCCTTCGCCATCGTTGTGATAGAGCGTGTTCGAATCGTCGGAAAAGTTCGTGACGTAAAAATCAACGCGACCATCATTATCATAGTCGCCGACGCCGAGGCCCATACCGGCC
>JANOGZ010001177.1:0-1153 GCA_031406255.1 Pyrinomonadaceae bacterium
TATCGGCAAACGCGGTCAGCGGCCACCCGTTGCTGCAGCAGGCAGCCGTGCAGGCCGTGCGCCAGTGGCGGTTCTCGCCGACGTTGCTGTCGGGCCAGCCGGTCAAGGTGTCCGGCGTGGTTACAGTTAATTTCGCTCTCCAGTAGCAGGGCGCACGGGCGCGACTTGTCAAAGACAGCGTTGCGGGGCCGAACCCGTTTGACCCGCGCCGCGACGCTGCCTTGAGAAGCGCTCTCATCCACTTCTTACGAAACCCTTTTGGAGGAGTTTACCGTGACTATTCTAATGAGCTTTCTCGGAACAAAGAGCTTGAGCTTTATCGTGTTCCTGTGGCAAGAAGCTGCCAAGGCCGGTGGCGAGGGGGATCTCGGCGCTGAATTTACGATGGTCGAAATGCTTAAGAACCTGGGAGGCGTCGGCCTCACGGTGGTTGTCATCCTGCTGCTGATGTCGATGTACTCCATCGCCGTGATGGTTGAGCGTTACCTGACCTACTCGGCGGCGAAGAAGCAGTCGCGCGAGTTTGCGCCGCGCGTCGCGCAGGCGTTGAAGAATGACCGCATTGAAGAAGCGATTAATATCAGCGACAAACACAAACGGTCACACCTGGCGATGGTTGTCAACTCTGGCCTCCAGGAATTTCGGGCGCACGAACAATCAGCCGATATCTCAGGCGATGAAATCGAAGCTTCCAAGCGTGCGCTGCAACGCGCCATTGCGATCAAGACCGCCGAGTTTCGCCGCGGTTTGTCGGGGCTGGCGACCATCGGCTCCACCGCCCCCTTCGTCGGCTTGTTCGGCACGGTGTTCGGCATTATCAACGCCTTCCAGGGTATGAAATCCGCCGAATCGGCCGGCATCGGCGCCGTCGCGGGCGGGATCGCCGAGGCGCTCATCACGACCGCTTTTAGTCTCGCGGTGGCCGTGCCCGCCGTGTGGCTCTTCAACTATTTCACGGGTAAGGTCGAGGGTTTCGTGGTCGAGATGGATAACTCTGCGTCGGAGCTTATCGACTACTTCCTGAAGAGCCGTTTGCGCGGTCAACTGAAGCCGTAAAACGCTTCGAGCTGAAGAACGGGCAGCCCGACTGCAAAGGGCTTATTTCAGTGCCGCACACACACACAGAGAGAGTGCGGCGCCCGCCGGACTGCCC
>JANOGZ010001246.1:0-7444 GCA_031406255.1 Pyrinomonadaceae bacterium
ACAACCACCGTGCCACGCGTAAAAGTCGAGCTAAAGTGTTGGGACAATAGTGACCCAGGCAAGATGAATGGCCATTAGCGTACACGAAAAGGTGCCGATACGGCCCGTATCGTACGCCGCTGCCGGCCTGGAATCTAACAATGTCGAGCGGAAATGAGAGCATTTTGATGAAGCGGGGCAGCCGGTTGCGAGCGGGCGCGTGTGCTTGTTATAGTCTCGTCGTTAATAACTTCTGTGGCTTTACCTGATGCCGGAGACTGTAACGCTGGATACCGAAGCCCTACGCATGCGTTTGAATGAGGTCCGCCAGCGCATCGAGATGGGCGCGCGGCGTGTCGGTCGTGCTCCCGAAGAGATCACGCTGATCGCCGTCAGCAAAACGCACCCGACGCACGTCCTGGACCGGGCTATTATGGCGGGAGCGCGCGATCTTGGAGAGAATCGCGTGCAAGAAGCGCAGGGAAAGATCGAGGCGCTCGGCCGGGAGCGCGCGCGCTGGCATTTGATCGGCCATCTCCAGGCCAACAAAGCGCGCCGCGCCGTAAAGATTTTTGATATGGTTCATTCGGTCGATACAGTGGCGCTGGTCGAGCGCCTCGAACGTTTATGCGCTGAAGAGGAGCGCGAAGAATTGCAGATCCTGATTCAGGTTGACCTCGCCGGAGAAGTTACCAAAACGGGCGCCACCGAAGACGAATTGCCCGCGCTTGTGGATGCCCTCAGCCGGTGCGAGCATCTGCGTCTGATGGGTTTGATGACTCTTCCGCCTTTCTTTGAAGATGCGGATAGAGCGCGTCCCTATTTTCAGCGGCTGCGTGAATTGCGCGATGCGCTCCGCGCGCGCGCGGCCTTCAGCACCGGTGATGGTGAGCTTTCGATGGGTATGAGCCACGATTATGAGATGGCGATCGAGGAGGGCGCGACGATGGTGCGTGTCGGCACGGCGATTTTCGGCGCCCGCGCGGCGGCCGTCTGACCCGATATCTCAAAGCTTCCCGAGAGACAGGTTGTAACTATATGGTAGTCATTGCTTCTATTTTTCTATTAATCCAGTATGTCGTGACCGCGGCAATCATCGTCGTCATTCTATTGATGATCGCGCGTTTCGTGTTGAACTACGCGGACATTAATCCGTTCAGTCGGTCGGTAATATTCGTGCGCCGCCTGACAGATCCCCTGGTTAACCCCGTCCGCCGCGCGCTGGCCGGCTTCGGCGTCCAGCCGAATGTCGCGCCGCTGATCACGATTCTGCTGACGATCCTCGTCGGCTGGTTCGCCATGCAACTCGCCGAAAGCATTCTAAACACGGCGGCGGGCGTCCTGATGAGCCTGACCTCCGGGCGACGGGGTGCGTTTGTCGCGCTCATCGGTTATCTGCTTTACGGATTGTTGTCATTCTACTCGCTGCTGATTTTTATCAGGATAATCTTTTCATGGGGCATGGTGAGCTCTGTTAATCCCGTGATGCGTTTTCTGGTCAGCGCGACCGATCCCTTGCTGCTGCCCCTGCGCCGCATGATGCCGCCCTTCGGGATGTTCGATCTCTCGCCGATCGTCGCGTTCATTATTCTATGGCTGTTTCAGGCGGCGATCGTCGGAACGATCCTGCGCGGCTGGCAATTGCAGTTTCTCTCCGGAGGATAATAAGAGAGCTGTGCTGCGATGCGAAGAGCGAGATGGCGCGATCACGTTTACGGTGAGAGTAGTGCCGCGCGCTTCACAAAGTGGCGTCGCCGGCCATGCGGAAGGCGCACTGCGTGTGCGCGTCGCCGCGCCGCCCGTCGAAGGAGCCGCCAATGAAGAACTGGCGCGCACGTTGGCGCGTTTGCTGGAAGTGCCCCGCCGCGACGTTGAAATCACCGGCGGGCATACTTCGAAGACTAAAAGAGTGCGGGTTTACGGCGTAGATTGTGCGCGCCTGGAAAGCCTCGCCGGAGAATAATAGATTAGAGCGCCGGCGCACATAATTTATAGAGGCCGACTTAAGTATGGTGGCCTCGATAGTTGGTGACCAACTGCGCGATAGAATTTTGCGCCTCCTCTGAGAGCTTCGTAAAGCGCAGGCCAAAACCCGTCGGCCACTGCTGGTAAATCACCTCCCCTTCGAGCGGCACCCACTGCCCTGAGGGCAGGTGGGCCTTGAAGCTGATGGTCTCGCCGATCGACGTTTGCCCGAGGGTATCAACATAGCAGCCACCCATGCTGATATCGCCCGTCCGGGCTTCGTATTTACCTGCCGTTCCCTCCCACACTACGTCGAGCAGGACGGGCACGCGCTCGTATTGTCTGGCTACGGCGTAACTCATAATATTAATTACACTCTCAAATACGTCGCGCTTCCATATTGGTCGACCCCGCCGCAAAGTTTCGCGCATCAAGCAACCATCGTGTATCTGCGCTGACACGGGAATGGCGCGCGCGGGCCGCAGAACTGTCATGGAGCGCCCCCCGGGTGCTCAGAGCCCTCAACGTCAAGGCGGAGCAGCAGGCGCTTCGCCTTTTCGAGCGCCGGCGCTTCATCTAGAACCAGGCCGAGCGCATCGAGGATCTCTTCGTGGGTGCGGGGCGATCCCGCTCCGGTCATTATCTTCAAGAGCTTAGGCACATTACGCACGCCCTGCACGACGTAGAGCGCGATCTTTTCGGCTTCGAGCGGCGCGTGCCCGCTGCCGACGAATATCTCCGCCAGCTTACGTCGCACGTTCTCAAACATATCAAATTCGAGACTCGGATCGGTTATCGCACCCCACAATTCCTCTTCGTCCGGTGAATACTTAGTATCCTGACGGCGGCGTGATTTATCTGCTGAATCTTTCTTTACCACTCTCCATTCCTCCTGATCTCTCAGGCTCGCTCATGTGTTGGCCGGGCAGAGCACTCTGTGCGATCGACTTTGCTAAACAGCCGGGCGCTCTGCAAGCGCATGGGCGCCTCGATCGCTTCGGCACACCAAAAACAGCAGCACCCTGACCGTTTTACGCGGCCGGTGAAAACCCGCCTTCCGAGCACGCCGCCGGTGCCGCGCCTCTATCATTTGACTGCTTTAAATATATCACCAGGCGCTTGAGAAATCTCAATCTCATTGATAGATATACTGCGCGACAAAAGCACCAGAGCGCGCGATATACGGATCGTGTGAGCGGATGCTCTGCGGCGCCAGGATGTGATATATTGCCGTCCCGCTTCAATATAAAGTCTCATTCCGAAGGAAGCTGAGCGAAATGTCCGGACATTCCAAGTGGCATAGTATCAAACACAAGAAGGGAGCGCTTGATGCCAAGCGCGGTAAGCTATTCACGAAATTGATAAAGGAAATAACGGTCGCGGCGCGATCCGGCGGCGGCGATATGGAAGGTAACGCGCGCCTGCGCAAGGCGGTCGCCGACGCCAAGGGCGCGAATATGCCGAACGAGACGATCGATCGCGCGATCAAACGCGGCACAGGCGAACTGGAAGGCACGAGTTACGAAGAGATCACTTACGAAGGCTACGGTCCCGGCGGCGTTGCCGTGATGGTCGAGTCCATGACGGATAATCGAAATCGCACGGTCGCCGAGATCAGGCACCTCTTCTCGAAAAACGGAGGCAATCTCGGCGAGTCCGGGTCGGTCGGCTGGATTTTCGATAAGAAAGGCTACATCGTCGTCGAAAAATCGGCGAAGCCGGAAGACGAATTGTTCGAAGTTGTAACCGATGCCGGGGCCGAAGACTTGCGCGACGATGAGGGCAGCTTCGAGATCATCACCTCGCCCCACAACTTCGATGTCGTGCTCGACGCCGTCAAAAAAGCGGGCATCGAGCCGCAGGTGGCCGAAGTGGAGATGGTGCCGCAGAACTATATCAAACTCGAAGGCGCCGAAGCGCGACAGATGCTCAAATTGATGGAGGCTTTAGAAGATCACGACGACGTGCAAAAGGTCTCCGCCAACTTCGACATCAGCGAAGCTGACATGGCCAGTGCCTAGCGACGGTTGAAGACTCGGGGCGGCGTAGATGCTGCCCGTTGCTTTCCGGGGTGTAAATATCACGTGCGTGTTTTGGGAATTGATCCTGGCAGCGAAACGACCGGGTGGGGCGTGATCGAAGGTGACCCGCGCCGTTACCGCCTCGTCGAATATGGCGCGATCCATGCCCCGCCGCGCGAAAAATTTGCCGCGCGGCTTTTGAAAATCAGCGATGGCGTGGAGGCGGCGATTGCGCGCTTCGCCCCCGATGTCTGCGCGATTGAAGAGACCTTCTTTTCCACCAACGTTAAAACCGCGCTCAAACTCGGCCACGTGCGGGGGGTGGCGCTGCTCGCGGCGGCGCGCGCCCGTCTGGAGATCGCCGAATACTCGCCGCGCCTCGTCAAGCAGACGGTGGTCGGCTACGGTGCCGCCGAAAAACATCAGGTTCAGGAAATGGTGCGCGTGCTGCTCGGGCTCACACACGCGCCGCAACCTCACGACGCCGCAGATGCGCTCGCCCTGGCCATCTGCCATCTGCATCACGCCGGCATCGCACAGCACTCACAACCGGCCGCCCGCGTGAAGCTTGAATCTTTACTGGCTACGGTTCCGCGCCGCCGCGCTCCTCGATGAATATCACTCACCGCGCCGCGCCCCGGGATCGTCTTCGTTAACCTCACCTACTCGAAGGAGGCTAAAACTATGCCCGGTCGTTTCTCCTGCGCCAGCAGCGTCTGGAAAATCTCACAATCGCTGATCGCCTGTTTTTTATCGTTGACTTTATCTGCGATGGCGCAAGAACGGCGCGCTCCGGCGACGGGCCGCGCGGCCATCGTCGTTGATGAGCGACTCGCCGCGCTACGCGATGAGCCCCGGTTGACGGCGCGGCTTCGACAGAGACTCGGTCGCGGCCGTGTGGTGGCGATCACTGGCACGAAGCGCACGCCCGACGGCCTCTATTTTTACCGCGTCGCGGTGACGCGCCGGACGAGAGGCTGGTTGCCAGCCGAAAGCGTCGTCTCGTCTCGGCACGGCGCAGACGACGAAAAATTGTTGCGCCTCATTCGTGCTTCGGAAGGCTTCGACCGGCTTTCGCGCGCCCGCATCTTCCTGGATGTGTTTCCCAGATCATCGCGGCGACCGACCGTTCTCTGGATTTATGGCGAAAGCGCAGAGCAGGCTGCGGAGAAGCTTTCCCGCGACGCCGTCAGACGACTGGATGAACGTGAGATGGCGGCTGGCGGTGCGCCCGCTTACAGCTATTTTATGAACTACAGCGGCCTGGACCGCTACAATCGGCAGGGCATCGCCTTCATTTTTGATCGTGCGGCGCGAGCCTTTCACTATGATGGCGCGAGCTGGCGCGAGATCGTGCGCCGCTATCCACGCAGTCCGGAAGCGTCGGCGGCGCGCAAGCGTCTCGACTCGCTTTCTGCGGCTTTCGTTAAGTAAAGCGCCGCCATTTTCTCGTGATAGCTTGCGCAGAAGAGCCGCGCCGGCCATCCGAGCAAGCTATCACGAGGCTGTGTGTAACACGTAAGTTCGGCGATATACCTCGCTACAGCTGGTGCGCCTTTCGTCGGCGACGAAGGGCGCACCAATGGCTTGTAAAGCAAAATCGTTCGGCCACGATTATTGTACGAAGCGCTTTCCGGACGCACCGGGCCGCCTGTTCTGATGGAAATCGAGGCGGTCGGCCGAGTCGCGGCGGAGGTGTCATGGGTGCTCGGCGTATCCTCACAAAAATCGTTATCGCGTGTTGGAATTCTCTGAGCCGGGACGGCTGGCGATAGACATCGAGCACTAGAGGTATATTTCTGCGAGGGTGTTGCAAAATACGACGCGCGCGGTTAGATTGTCGGTTGCCTAAACGACAGCCATTTAGAAGTGGAGGTCTCCCCAGAAAGAGCACGGGTTGCGCTTCTACGTAACCAAACACGTTGGAGGTGGAGTACAAAGTGCCGACCGGAACATGCCCAGACTGTGAAGCGGACGTTCACGTTGATACGGATGCTGATAAGGGCGATAGCGTCTCGTGCGATGAGTGCGGAACCGAGCTGGAAATCGTCGGACTCGATCCCGTTGAATTAGACATCGTCGAAGATGATGACAAGTACGGCGAGGAGGATGAAGACGACTACTGAAAAGTGCAAAACGAGCAAGGGGAAGGTAATGAACAAACACTTCTAATGGCGCTTATCTCTCACCTTTATAGCCGGAGCGGCTTTGTCGAACATACAGGCCCTGCGGCGCTTCAACGCGGATAGAGTGAAAACGCCCATCACGTCGCTTTTCTTCCGGCGGGTAGAATGCCAGTACATAGGAAGAAGTAACCTCCTCGGCAAGCGCTTGAAAGAGCGAGGTGTAGTCTTTATCCGTCGCGTAAGCGCTTGTCCCGCCGGTCTTTTCCACCAACCCGCTGACATCGAGCGGTGTCGGCAGCGGCGTGCTCATGCCTGAAGCTGATGCCAGCAGGCGCGTGTAAGAGGGCAGCACGACAGTGTAAACGCTCACCTCCGCGGCATTGGCGCGCTCGATCACCGTCTGCGGTGAGACGGTATCGCCGACCGGGAAACCGTCCGTGACGACGATCACGGCGCGCTTCATTAAACGCCGATCGCGCGAGCGCGGCGCTCCCCGCACAAGCAGGCGAATCGCATCATCGACCGCATCGTAGGTGTGCGTCGAGAGGCCGCTGATATCACGCGCCAGACGGTCGAAAGCACGGTCGAGTTTGGGCTGGTCGCTGGTGAAGGATTGAAGGACTTTCACCTTCATGCCGAAGCTCATCACCGCAAAAACCGACGGACGCTCGGCCAATCCCCTGGTGAAGATGCGCATTGCGCCCTGCAGCCGGTGTATTTCCTCGGCTGTCATGCTGCCTGAAACATCAAGCGCGAACACGGCAGCTACCGGACGTTTCGCTCCGCCCCGCTTTTCGACGTTAAAGAAAGCCAGGGGCCGTTCGACACCGTCCTCGTAGAGCTTGAAATCCTCCGGCCGCAAGTTGCGCACGGGGCGTCCCGCCGCGTCCGTCACCGTAACGTCAACGAGCACGAGGTCCGTATCAATACGCAGAACCTCCTCCGGCCCGACCGGCTGCTCGACCGGAGGGGAAACACGCTGCGGTCGCGGTGCCTGCTCTGGCCGCTGACCCTCTTCTTGCGCGCGACTGCCACTGCTACTACTACTGCGCGCCGAAGGGAACAGCATCACGAAGAGAAGCTGACAGCAGAGAAGCGCTAACAGGCAGCGCCGCCGATTAGCAGCCAAAGGTCGCGATGGATTACCCGAAGATGGCATGGAAACTTCTGAAAGCGGAGTTCTCGATCAGTTCTGGTGCACGCCCGATCAAGAGTGTAAAACATTTAGGCTCGCCGGGGCGAGCGCCCAGGGCGCAATGCTTGTGATGCAATGAAAGCGGGGAGGATCGGTTTTCTCCGGTTCATTTCAGGATTTGAGAATTCAGAGAAGAAGAGTGCGACTCGACCGCCTCT
>JANOGZ010001253.1:0-1811 GCA_031406255.1 Pyrinomonadaceae bacterium
ATCAGCACCGCCAGGAGCTGCTTGCCTCTCTTAACGGCAGGGGAGACGGAGTAGAAGGCTCCCTCGCGCTGATCGAGGGGCTGCTCAATAATCCCGAGGACGGTCGCCTCAAGCTCTACATCACGACACGCGCGCTCGCGTATCGCACGGGGCAGCGCGAGTTGTTCGCCCGCGGCGACTACCTGCCTCTCCGCGTCTCCGGTAAACGCGAGAGGCATGTCATCGCTTTTGCGCGGAAGGCTGGCGAAACGGAAGCGATCATCGCCGCGGCGCGCTTTTTCACACGCCTCGGAGTCGCGCCCGAGTCGCCGCTCCCGCTCGGCGCGCGCGTGTGGGACGAGACCATGATGTTGTTGGGCGACGGACCCGGCGGCGGGCGCTACCGCGATGTGCTCACCGGGCGTGAGCTCCAGACGCTCGACGAGCAGGGCAGACGTGGTTTGCCGCTCGCGGGGGTCTTCGCACATCTGCCGGTGGCGCTGCTCGAGCGTATCGGATGAGGGGCGCGATAGCTTTTATCGCCGGGCTCACCGAAGCGCCGATCTTCGCGATATTGATTATGTGAGAGGAGGCAGAAACGATGTCTTTGGAAGCTGTCCTGCGACAGCCGGAGCGGGGACTCTGGGAGCTTCAGTTCGGCGCGCGCACCGCGGCCGATGGCACCACGATGTTTCGCGTGTGGGCCCCGCGCGCACAGCGCCTCTCAGTCAAAATCATGGGCCGCGCCGCGGCGCAGACGATTTCGATGGCGCTCGCGGCGGAGGACATCTTCGAAACGGTCGTCCCTGAAACACACGCCGGCGCCGATTATCTCTACGTTATCGACGATGAAAAGGAGCGTCCCGACCCGGTCTCGCGCTGGCAGCCCGAGGGAGTCCACGGGCCCTCGCGGGTCATCGCCCCGGGGGAGTTCGTCTGGACCGATCAATCATGGCGAGGGCTTCCGCTCAAAGACTTTTTGATCTACGAGCTGCACACCGGGACATTTACGCCCGAAGGGACTTTCGAGGCGATCATCCCCAGGCTTTCTCACCTGACGAGGCTCGGCATCACGGCCGTCGAGCTGATGCCGGTCGCGGAATTCCCGGGCGGGCGCAACTGGGGCTACGATGGCGCCTACCTCTACGCCCCGCAGTCGACCTACGGGGGGCCGCAGGGTTTGAAGAAGTTGATCGACGCGTGTCACGCGGAAGGGCTCGCGGTGGTGATGGATGTGGTCTATAACCACCTCGGGCCGGAAGGAAATTACCTCGGAGAGTATGCGCCGCTCTTCAGCCAGTGTTACCGCACGCCGTGGGGCGATGCGCTCAATTTTGACGGCCCCGAAGCGGACGGCGTGCGCCGCTTCTTCATCGATAACGCGCTCTACTGGCTGACCGAATACCATATCGATGCGCTGCGCCTCGACGCCATCCATCGAATCATTGACAACAGCCCGCGTCACATACTGGAAGAGATCGGCGAAGAATTTCAGCAGCAGGCCGCGCGCCTGAATCGTTCCGCCTGGGTCATCGCGGAAAGCGATCTGAACGATGTCCGCGTGATCAATCCGGTCGGCGCGGGAGGCTACGGTCTCGATGCTCAATGGAGCGACGATTTTCACCACTCGCTGCACGCGCTGGTGACGGGGACGACGCGCGGCTACTTCGCTGACTTCGGACGGATGGCAGACCTCGGTAAGGCCATCACCGAAGGTTTCGTCTACGACGGAAGACGGTCTGTCTTTCGCAAGAAGCGACACGGCACCTCATCCGCCGCCCGGCCCGCAGAGCAGTTTGTCATCTGCATTCAAAATCACGATCAGATCGCGA
>JANOGZ010001114.1:0-4525 GCA_031406255.1 Pyrinomonadaceae bacterium
GATCTTCGACCTGCCCGTGGGGAAGATCGGCATCAATATTTGCTATGACGCAAACTTCCCCGAATCCTCGCGGGTGCTCAAACTCCTCGGGGCAGAGTTGATCATCCTGCCCACGAACTGGCCTCCCGAAGCGTGGCGGACCCCCGAGTTTGTAGTCAATACGCGCGCTCAGGAAAACCATGTCAATTATGTGGCGGTCAACCGCGTCGGGGTGGAGCGCGGTTGGCGCTTCATCGGCAGAAGCAAGGTGATAGATTACAACGGGGATACGGTGGCTGAAGCCGGCGGCGAGCGAGAGGAGGTCCTGGTTGCTCAGATCGACCTTCAAGAGGCCAGTAACAATCACATCGTCAACGCGGCGGGGGTGTACGAGATAGATCGCGTTGCCGACCGCCGCCCTGAATGGTACAGCCTCATTAGTAAGACATAATGCCTCCGTGCCGGCCGCTCTCGACATTCGCCCGCGTAAAAGTCAACTCGCATAACTCGCGGGCCATGCCGTCTCGCACCTTCAACACACGGCGAAGAAATATCAGTCCCTCTCTAAAGTGATGAGCACGTCGCGGCCTTCGGTGGCCTCATTACCTGCGTAGTCGACCGCGATGACGCGCAGGATGTAGTCGCCCGCCGGAAGTTCGGACGTATCCCACCAGCCTCGCTCCGCCCGACCGTCACGCACCGTGTTAGTCAACTCGTAAAGAAAGCGCGTGGACGAGCTGCCGTAGACGGTGATCCCGCTCTGGTCGGCGTAAGCTATCTTGGTCGCCTCCGGTTCGGGCGGCAGGCGGTTGAATTCGATCCCGACGCGCGCCTCCGCGAAACCGGCGGCGGGCGCCCCCGAAGGCAGCAGAATCTGGTATCCGGCCCGGTACAACCCGAGACGGCGGCGCGACTGGTTCCCGTCCACCTGGTCGTAAGCGTCAGCGATGATCCTCACTCGACCGCGCACGACGAAACGCCCCCGGCGTCTCTCCGTCAGGCGCTCCCCGGCCTCGTTGAGGAGCATGACGCCATCGCGCTCGATCTTCGGCGCGATGCGGTCGCTGAAGCCGGCCAGAGGAAGCATGAGCGGGTTCACCTCCGCGCCCGGCGGACCGAGGTTCATGTGCACGTGGTACATCCGATTGACGGCGCCGAGCGCATCGCCCACCCTGACGCGCGTGCCGCGCTTGAGGCGGACGCCGATGACACTGCTGCCCGCCGCGTCGCTGATCGGGTGGAAAGGCGCGCCGTCGAGCATCTCGTCGCGCTCGTTGCGTCCGACGCGAAGGTGAATGTAAGAGATACGGCCGACCCGCAAGCCTTCGTTGAGGCTCCCGAAGCCCCGGCTGCCGAGCGGGCTGGAGACTTTTTCGTCGAGGACGGCGCGCACGATCTGGCCGTAAAGACCAAAGACGTCGATGCCGCTGTGGAGGTGGTGACGGCTGTCGTCGGAGTCGAAGCTGCCGCGCACTTCACCCATCGTGGCGACGACTTCGTGTCGCCGCCACTGCGGGTCGAGCGGCCAGGGAAAGGAGCCACCTTCAAGTTTCTCAACGGCGACGCGCGGCCGCGCGGCGCGGATCGGGGGTGACGGGGGTCCGTCAGCCTCCCCCGCGGGGAACACTCTCCGCACGATGTAATTGGCGCTGTCGGCGACGAGAAGCACGCCGCCGCGGTCGAGGGCGACGCCGGCGGGTTGATTGAAACGGGCGACCGTCTGCCCGTCGCCGTCGGCGAACCCGGGACCCATGCCGGCGATGAGGCGCGTTGCCCCGTCGGGTGCGATTTGCGTGACGCGACCGCGGTCGAATTCCGTGGCGTAGAGGAAGCCGTCGTGAGTGAGCGCGAGCCCCATCGGCCTTGAGATTTCGCCGTGGGTTGTGACGAGCTGGCCGTTCGTCGTCAGCTTTCGCAGCCGGTTATTGCCCGTGTCGGCGATGTGAAGCTCTCCACTCTCGGCTACCGCCACGGCGCAGGGCGTGTCGAGGAGGGCGGTCAGGGCGTCGCCGTCCGCGTCGCCGGGCGCCCCCGCCCCCGCCACGGTTTTAACCTGGCCGTCTTTCGTGACGAGGCGGATGCGGTCGTTGTAAGTGTCGGCCACGTAGACCTGGCCGTCCTTGTCGACGGCGACGCCGACGGGGGCGTTGAACTGTGCGGCCCGCGCGGGCCCGTCGCGGTAGCCGGCCGTGCCGTCGCCCGCGAGCGTCGTCACCGCGCCTTCGGGCGTCACCTTACGGATGCGATTGTTGCCGGTATCGGCGACATACAGGTTGCCCTCGCGGTCAATTGCCAGCGCCGATGGCGTGTGAAAAGCGGCGGCGGCGCCTGTCCCGTCGGCGTCGCCCTCCCGACCGCCGGCGAGGGTCGTAACCGCGCCCTCGGGCGTCACCCGGCGAATTCGATTGCTGTCGCCCGCGTCGGTTACGTAGACGCTGCCGTCGGGCGCCACCACGATCCCGAAAGGCTCGCCGAAGCTGACCTGTTGCGCCGCATCACCGTCTTGAAAACCCGGCGCGCCGTCACCCGCAATCGTTTTCACCGTCGCGCGCCAGCCCGCCACGGTCGGGCGTGGTTTTTCTTTGATCCGCCATTTAATGAGGAGAAGAGCCGGTCCGGCCGCGGCGAGGAGAATGAATAATATGAATAGCCACCTTAAAATATGTCGGCGTGAGCGAGATTGCTTAATTGATCGTTCCAAGGCGCTCGGTCTCCACTCCGTTCGGGCTGATCGCTGATGGCTGACCGCTTACGTTCACGCAAACTCGGCCAGTTCTGCCCAGCGGTTGAGGTCGTGGGTTAACTGCTCGATCAACTTCTCTCGCTCCCTGTAGAGCTGATGCACGAAGTGAGCGTCACTGGAGTTGGCGGATAACTCCGTTTCTATTTCGGCCTGACGCCGCTCAGCCGCCTCGATGCGGGCTTCCATTGCTTCTAACTCTCTCCGCTCTTTGAATGATAGTTTGCGTTTGGCGGATGCGGGCCCGTCTCGCTCCGGTCTGGCAGGTCGCTCGATTGTCGCGGGCTGAGCCGGAGGAATGGCGTCTCGCTCTTCCTCGCGGCGCGCTTCCAGATAGGCGGTATAGTTTCCGGGATACTCGCGCACGCGACCCCCATCCTCGAAGCGGAAGATGTGCTCCACCGTGCGGTCAAGAAAATACCGATCATGGCTGACGACGATCAGGCAGCCGCCGAAGCCGTCCAGATAGTCTTCCAGCGTGACCAGCGTTTGAATGTCCAGATCATTCGTCGGCTCATCGAGAAGCAGGACGTTCGGAGCGCCCATCAACACCCGCAGAAGATAGAGCCGCCGCCGTTCGCCGCCCGAAAGTTTTGCGATCGGCGCATACTGCATCGCGCCGGTGAAGAGAAACTTTTCGAGCATCTGCCCCGCGGTGATAAATGTTCCGTCCGCAGTTTCGATCCGTTCGGCGACCTCGCGGACATAATCGATCACCCGCTCCCCCTCTTTCAGAGCGCGGTTCTCCTGATCGTAGTAACCGAAGCGAACGGTCTGGCCCACCTCCAGAGCGCCGCTGTCCGGCGCGACGCGCCCGGTAATGATCTCGAGCAGCGTGGTCTTGCCCGCTCCGTTCGGGCCGATGATGCCGATCCGGTCACCGGGTTTCAGCGTGTAGCTGAAGCCTTCGATCAACACCTGCCCGTCATACGCTTTTGTGATGTCGCGCAGCTCCAGTATCTTCTTACCGATCCGGCTTGAGGTGACCGATATCTCAAGCTCGGCCCGGGCGGTCTCGGTGGATTGTGAGATCAGGCTTTCGGCGCGGTCAATGCGGGCCTTGGACTTGCGTGTACGCGCCTTCGCGCCGCGCCGCAGCCACGCCAGCTCACGCCGTATCAACATCTCGCGTTTCTGCCCCTGGGCGGCGCGCGCCTGTTCCTGCTCCTCTTTCTTTTCCAGATAATATGCGTAATTACCATCGAATACCTGCACCGTGCTCCGCTCGATCTCAAGGATCCGTCTCGTCACACGGTCGAGGAAATAACGGTCGTGGGTGACGAGCAGCAGCGCGCCGCTGTAACGGGTGAGATATCCTTCGAGCCAGGTGATCGTTTCAGCATCAAGCTGGTTGGTCGGCTCATCCAGAATGAGGAGGCGAGGGCTTTCGATCAACGCGTGAGCGAGCGCGACGCGCTTTCGCTGTCCGCCGGAGAGCGTGCCCATCCTGGCCGTCGTGTCAGTGATACCCAGCTTGCTGAGAACCATCCGCGCATTGGTCTCCACTTCCCATGCGCCGGACGCCTCTAAACGATGGGCCAGTTCCGACACGCGATTCAACAGAGCTTCCTGCTTATCCTGACCGCCAGCCGACAGTTCCTGACAGGCGCGCTCGTAATCAAGCAGCAGCTTCATCTTGTCGTTACTCGCGGCGAACACGGCGTCCAGCACAGTCTCCTCCGGCGCATATGGCGGGTTCTGCGGCAGATAGCCGATCGACACGCCCTCGGCGAAGATGATGCGGCCGGCGTCCGGCCTTTCTTCTCCCGCGATGAGACGAAGCAGAGTGGTCTTGCCGGAGCCATT
>JANOGZ010001286.1:0-7655 GCA_031406255.1 Pyrinomonadaceae bacterium
GATCGGATAGAGTCCCGCCCGTCCCGGGCAACAGATTATCGCTTGATCAGAAACTCCTGTTGAAGGGCATCACAACATCAGTCAAGTAGTTAGGGTCAATGAGGGCCATCCGCGTCGGTGTGCCTCGCCTCATGGCACACCGATTTCTTTCTCCAGGGTCGTTCGAAAGATATCGCTCGTGCGTTTCAGAAAGGATGGGAAACATGAAACCCTTTGCCAAAACCACTCTCTCAACCCTGTGCGTCCTGATGTTCGCCGCCCTTTGCGCCGCGCAGACGTCGACGGGTAAACTCCCGCTCAACTCCTCTACCGGGGAAAGAATCCCGGCCAACTCGAAGGTCTACATCGCTCCGATGAGCGGTTTTGAAGCTTACCTCGCGGCGGCTTTCCGCAAGAAGAACGTCCCGCTGATCATCACCACTGATCGTGCTCAGGCCGACTACGAGATCACCGGCAGTAGTGAGATCAAGAAGGCCGGGTGGGCGAAGACGATTTTTTTCGGTGACCCGCGGCCTTCGGCGTCGGCGAGTATGCAAATGGTCGATCTCAAAACCGCTCAGGTCGTTTACGCAGATTCCTCCGACCGGGGCAGCGCCAACCGCGGCCACCGGAGCACGGCCGAGAAACTGGCCAAATATCTCAAGAAGAAGATCGAAGAAGACGCGAAGCGCGCGAGGTGAGCCGCTTTTAGTCAGGGTGTAATCCGATGAGAACTTCGACCAGGCACACAAAAAGGCGGGTCCGGCATTGCCACAGTTGAAATTGAGAACTTGAAAGAGAGACGATGTCGCCCTGGAAAAGAGTTATGCGCTTGAATTCATCGGTTACGTCAGGTGAGCAAATCATGACCAGGCACAACCCATTTACGATCATCCATGACATGTACCGCCTGCTCCGGGAGGTCCAACAGATCATCGACGATCCGTTTGGGTCGGATCGTCGGAAACAGTACGACATTGAGGTATTGCGCGACGCCATTCAGACTGCCACGGGTTATGCCGCATACATATTCGAGTTCGAACTAGACGCTGAGGCAAGCTCAGAGATCGTCAGCAATGCCGGTAGGGTAAAAATTGGAGCGCTGCTCAAACATGAAGAGTCAACGCGCGGCGGAAGGAATGGGGCATGTGTGTAGTCACAATGACTTATTCTGCCTGGCGTGGACGCGCCAAAATAGTTGCGCCGGTCAATTGGTCTCTGATGATCAGCTGTTGGCTTCAATACCGAGGAGATGACGATGAGATATTTCGTGATAACCGCGCTTTGCCTGCTGTGCATGCTCGTCAATTATGAGATGGTATCCGCTCAAGATACGGGTGCGACGGTCTCTCAAAAAACGGGCGTCACCGCCAACTCCCGCTTTGAGATCATCCAAACAATCTCAACCATCAAAACGACTCTCAAGCTGGACAAGTTCACCGGAGACGTTTATGAGTTTGCCAGGAACAAGACTTTGGTCAGGAACAAGGATGAGGAGTACGCCTGGGGAATTACAAAGCGTCTTCCGCACTCGCTCGATAAGAACGAGTCACTGGATCGAGTGAATTATCAAATAGTCACCATCGAAACAGGCGTTAAGTACACGTTTCTGATGAACGTCGATACCGGAGCCAGTTGGATATTATCAATAAATCCAAATAAAGATGAGTCTGAGTATTATTGGTATCCAGTAAAGACTCAGAAAGAACCTGAAAGGATTCCCTGACAAACCGCGAGCTGCGCATAACAGATCATCGTACCGGACGCCTCGATAAAATTACTCTCATGGTGCTTTGTTCATTCATTAGGAGAAAATCAATGTGCTGTCGCGGAAAAATTTGTCTCATCGCGCTACTTCTCTTTTTTCTCTCATTTCAACTCAGTGATTCAGGCTCGACCCACGCCCAGAGCGCGCCCCAGGAACGACCACGGCAGGAGGGAACGACTGCCGTGAAGGCGCCGCCTCCTGAGCAGACAGAACCCGACTACTCGCAGGAAGCCTTTATTATCGAGCAGATGAAGACATTCTTCGGGTTTGAGAAAGACGGGACCGGACGACGCGAAATGAGCCTTCGCGCGAAGGTTCTAAGCGAAGCCGGGGTGGAAAGTTTTGGTCAACTTATCTTCGAGTACAGCTCCGGCAATGAAAGACTGGATATTGACCACGTAAGCGTACGCAAAGCGGATGGTAGCGTAGTTACTGCGTCGGCGAACAACGTTCAGGATCTGACCACGCCGATCACGCGCGAAGCGCCCGTCTATACTGACCTCAGGCAGAAGCATGTGACAGTGCCTGGACTTCGTCCGGGAGACGTGATCGAGTACCACGTCGTCTGGCGACTGCACACACCGTTGGCCCCCAACCACTTCTGGCTTGAGCACGACTTTGTCAAAAAGAACTTCATCGTGCTCGACGAGCAGCTTGAAGTCAGCATCCCGCGCGACAGTACGGTGAAACTTAAGTCGGAGCCGGGCCTCGAGCCGACACTCAAGGAAAAAAACGGACGGCGCATTTATACCTGGAAACACGCGAACCTGAAGCGGGAAGACACGGAGGAATCGCCGAAGCAGAAAAACGAATCCGTTGAGCCGAAGCCACCTCAGGTCCAAATGACTACGTTCCAGAGCTGGGGTGAGGTCGGGCAATGGTATGCCGGCCTTGAGCGCGACCGGATCGTTCCCAACGATAAGATCCGCGCCAAAGTGAAGGAACAGGTGCGTGGCCGCAACAGCGATAAGGATAAGATCGAGGCGCTATATGAATACGTGGCGAAAAACTTTCGCTACGTCAGCCTCTCGTTCGGCCAGGGGCGTTACCAGCCGCACGCGGCGGCGGAAGTTCTCGCTAACCAGTACGGTGATTGCAAGGACAAACACACGCTGCTGGCATCAATGCTGAGCGCAGCGGGGCTGCGCGCTTTTCCGGCGCTGATGAACTCCGCGCGCAAGATTGACCCGGAAGTGCCTTCGCCAGCGCAGTTTGATCACGTCATCAGCGCCATCCCGCTGGGCAACGAAACTCTATGGTTGGACACAACCACCGAGGTTGCTCCGTTCCGGCTGCTGGCACCGCCGCTGCGCAACAAGCAGGCGTTGTTTATCCCCGAGAATGCTCCGGCCCGGCTGGAAACCACACCAGCCGATCCTCCTTTTCCAGCAGCAGACACAGTGGAGGTGGAGGGCCAGGTGAGTGATCTCGGCGCGCTCACGGGGCATACACGCTTTACTGTCCGGGGCGATACGGAGCTACTCTTCCGGATTATGTTCCGAAGGACGCCGAAGAACGAGTGGAAGCAACTCGGTCAATTCCTGGCCACTGCAGGCGGGCTTCAAGCAGAAGTAAGCGAAGTGAGACCAAGCGAACCCGCCGCAACCGAGAAGCCCTTCCAGGTGGAATACGACTTCTCCAGTGAGGGCTTTATCGACTGGTCGAGCAGGAAGGAGAAAATCAGCCTGCCTCTTCCGCCGTTACTCTTGCCCGATGCCGACGCTGATAAACAGGAAGACTCTCAGCCTATCGAGTTGGGGTCACCGATTGAGATAACCTACCGTTTGAAACTTTCGCTGCCGGCTAAATACAAGGCGCACATGCCTCTCCCGGTGGCGGTGACAAGGGACTATGCGGACTATCGCTCGAGTTACAAGCTCGAAGGAAATACTCTCATCGTAGAGCGAACGTTACGTTTGCGCCAGCGCGAGATCCCCGCGGCGCGCACGCAGGATTACCTGGCGTTTGTGGCTTCGGCGCGCGCTGACGAGGCGCAAACCCTCTCCGTCGAGACAAACCGGGCGGGCTCACCGTCGATCCCGGATTCGGCGAAAGTGGAAGAGCTCCTTCAGGCCGCGAATGCGGCCGCGAACAACGAGAACTACGGGTTGGCCGAAGAGCTGATTAAGCGCGTACTGGAAAAGGAGCCGAAACACAGAGTGGCGCGCCGCCATCTGGGCAGGGCGCTTTTTTCACAGCGCAAGTACGATGCGGCGATTGAAGTGCTCCGCCAACAGACCAGGATCAATCCTTACGACGACTATTCCCATGACCTTCTCGGGCGGGTTTTCTGGCGACAACAGAAGTACGAAGAGGCGGCGGCGGCGTTTCGCAAACAACTCGAGGTAACCCCGCTGCACAAATTTACACACGGCAATCTGGGCCAGATGCTGGTCGAGTGGCGCAAGTACAAAGAGGCGGTGCCGGAGTTGGAAAGCGGCATCTCTTTGAACCCCGACGAAGAGTTTCTATACATGAGCCTGGGACGCGCGTATCTGAACCTCGGCGAGACCGAGAAAGCAACCGAAGCATTCGACAAAGCGGTCAAGCTTTCCCCCGGACCGCCCGTGTGGAACAACGTGTCCTACTTCCTTTCGCTCAGCAGCGTACAGCTTGACAAGGCTCAGCAGTATGCCGAATCGGCGGTGACGGCGAAAGCAACCGAGTTGCGTAATGTCGAACTGGAGCGGCTGACATCGGACGACCTGCAGAACGTGAGCAGCCTCGCCAACTACTGGGATACGCTCGGCTGGGTTCATTACCAGAAGGGCAATGTAGATCTTGCAGAGAGGTATATCACCGCCGCCTGGCTACTGTGGAAACGTGGTGAAGTCGGCGACCACCTGGGCCGGATACATGAAAAGCGTGGCAGAAAGGAAGAGGCCATCCGGACGTATGCGCTGGCGGCTGTTGCGGACAGCCCGGTACCGGAGGCGCGCGAGAGCCTGGCCAGACTTATCGGCAAAGACAAGATCGAGGCGCTCTTGAACAAAGCCAGAGAGGAGCTTGTCGAGTTACGCACGGTAAAACTCGGGTCGCTGCTCAAGGATGAAAGGGAGAGGACCGACGCGGAGTTTTACGTGGTCCTCGTCCCGGGGCCGTCGCCGAACTCTCAAGTCGCCGACGTGAAATTCATTCGCGGAAACGAGAAGCTGCGGCCCCTGGCCGCCGCGCTGAAAGGCGCCAGGTACCACATGAGCTTCCCGGAGGAGACCACAACCAGACTGATTCGCCGCGGGACGCTCACGTGCCAGCCCGGAAATGGGGAGTGCGTATTCATTATGCTGAACCTGGAAGATGTCACTTCGGTGGATTAGGGTTTGAGAGGCCGATCCCTTTTGACCCGGGACGTGACAAGAGCGCCGGTCCGAGTCAGCGGGCCAGAGAAAACACAGAAGGCCAACTAATTCAAGTTAGATGTCTTAGACTGAGGGCACGACGAGTCGTTAACGGTTCCGCCGCCCGACACTTTGCGTGATCGAGTGCGGTGCGTCCCGAATCGTAAGCTGCCCTAGAACATTCAAATTCCGGGAGCGTATAATGCTACATGATAACGTTTCGGAGCACGACCCTGGACATGGTCACGTTTGACCGTGAGACCGCGCCAGGCGTCCGACGACTGAACCATGACGCCTCTCTGCGTCACAACATTCTTCGCACACTTCGACCGGTTCCGAGGAAAAGCAAAGTGGCAGAACTCCTTACCGACATCAGCGCCCTGACTGTCTTTCTGGCGATCGCCGCGATCGGGTTGATTTTTCTTGTCGCCTCTCTGGTCCTCGGCGAGGTGCTCCACGACTTCGGCTTTCACGACGGTGGGATTGACGGACACGGCTTTATCGATTCGCGGGCCGTCGCCGTCTTCATTACGTCCTTCGGCGGCTTCGGCGCAATCGGCATCCAGATGGGCCTGGGCATCGTGGCGAGCTCGATGCTCGGCCTGGCGAGCGGCGTCGTGCTCGGCGGGCTGATCACTTTGTTCGGACGGTTCCTGTATAGCCAGCAGGCTTCGAGTTCTGTCGGCAACGCGCAACTCGTCGGGCGGACGGCGCAGGTGACCGTCATGATCCCTTCGGGCGGCATCGGGCAGGTGAGCTGCCGCGTCGGCGAGGACCGAGTCGAAAAGCTCGCGCGATCGCGCGAAAATGTTGAGCTGAAGCCTGGCATGCTGGTGCGGATTGAGGAGATCGCCGGGGATTCGGCCATCGTCAGCCCTGCCGCTGACGTGGAAATCTATAAGTAACGCTTGAGGTGTGCTCAACTTCCCCTCTCATTTGTCAGGAGACAAACCCATGCTTGATTTTCAGACCTTACTCATCCCCATCATCGTTCTCGTCGTCGCCCTGGCGATCATCATCGCCTTCTGGCTGTTGAGCCGCAACTACATCAAAGTCCCGCCGAACCAGGCCGCCGTCATCTCCGGTCGTTCGCGAA
The DNA here is from genome assembly GCA_031406255.1 of Pyrinomonadaceae bacterium. Classification (GTDB taxonomy): domain Bacteria; phylum Acidobacteriota; class Blastocatellia; order Pyrinomonadales; family Pyrinomonadaceae; genus JANOGZ01. The sequence goes on from JANOGZ010001286.1 coordinate 6,182, forward strand.
CGCTGGGGGACGGAACGACGGTCGGCTATCGCCTCGTGCGTGGCGGCGCGACGCTCATTTTCCCCTTTCTGGAAAAGGTCGATTACCTGAGTCTCAACGTGCTCATGGTGCCGCTCTCAACCACTCGCGCGTACACGGGGCAGGGCGTGCCCGTCTCGGTAAAGGCGGTGGCGAACGTCAAGATCAAGGGAGACGACGAATCCCTGCGCGCGGCAGCGGAACGCTTCCTCGGCATGAAGCCGGAGGAGTTTCACCGGCTCGTCTTCCAGACGCTTGAAGGCCATCTGCGCGCGATCCTCGGCACGCTCACCGTCGAGGAGATTAACAACGACCGCCTGAGCTTCGCGCAGAAGCTGACGACCGAAGCCGCGGGCGACCTCGAAAAGATGGGCATCGGCCTCGACGCGCTGACCATTCAGGAGATCAGCGACGAAGAGGGCTACCTCGACGCACTCGGCAAGCGGCGGACGGCGGAAGTCCAGCGCGATGCCGAGATCGGCGAGGCCGAGGCCAAGCGCGACTCCAAGATTAAATCCTCACTCGCCATGCAGGAGGGCGAGAAAATCAAACTCGAATCCGAAGCTCTCATCGCCGCCTCGACCCGCGAGACCGAAGTCAAACGGGCGAAGTTTACGGCGGAAATCCAGCGCGAGAAGGCGACCTCCGAGCAGGCCGGGCCGCTCGCCGAAGCGAAAGCGCGACAGGAGGTCGTCGCCGAAGAGGTGCGCATCGAGCGCATCCGTACGCAGGAGCATATCGCCGTCCAGGAGCAGGAGGTTCTGCGCAGGGAGAAAGAACTTGAGGCGACGGTGGTGAAGAAGGCCGAGGCCGATCGGCGCGCCGCCGTGCTCCGCGCGCAGGGCGAGCAGGAGGCCGCCATCCTCGCCGCCGAAGGACGTAAGCAGGCGATCATTGCCGCCGCCGAGGCCGAAAGCGAAAAACTCCAGCGGGAAGGCAAGGGCCGCGCCTCAGCTATCGAGGCTGAAGGCCGTGCCGAGGCCGAAAAAATCAGGGCTCTCGGTCTGGCCGAGGCCGAAAAGATTCAGGCGCAGGGACTCGCCCAGGCGAAGACCATCGAGGCGCGGGGCCTCGCCGAAGCCATTGCGATCCAGAAGAAAGCCGACGCGTGGCGCGACTTCAACGATGCGGCGCGCCTGCAAACACTGCTTGAGAAACTGCCTGGCATCATCGAGGCTACTGCCCCGGCCCTGCGCGCCGTCGCCGAGCCCCTCGGCAACATCGACAAGGTCGTCATGATTGATCACGGCAACGCGAACGGGCACGGCTCCGGCGGCATCAACCGCTTCGCGCAGACCGGGCCGACGCTCATCTTCGGACTGCTTCAACAGTTGCAGTCGCTCGGGCTGAACGTGCCGGAAGTTCTCGCACAGCTCGGTCTGAAGACGAGCGGCGAGACAGCGACCCCGCCGATTCCGGCGACCATCACCACGAAGACTGTTGAGTTAGAGAACGG